>DEHG01000150.1:0-3477 GCA_002351795.1 Ruminococcaceae bacterium UBA2806
CGCCGCTGTATGATCCTTCAAAGGATAATTTTGATCCTAATGCTCCTCTGTATCATCCGGAGCCTTCGATGTATTCACAGACCGGAGTGGCAGTCCGTAAAAAACAGAACAACGGTCTTGTTATTGCAATAGTTGTAGTATTGTGTCTTGCACTTGGATTTGCATTGTATATGTACAGCAATCAGAAGAAAAGTCTTAAAGATTTTCTTGAAACAAGAGAAGGCAAAGCGGAAATGTCAATTTTGGAAGATGCTTCAAAGACCGGTGATGACAGCTTTGATCTTAGATGGTATACTGATGGAGATAACAAGCTTGTTTTAGAGTACAAGTACAAGGAATATCTGGATCTGACGGCAGCTGAGAAAAAAACGCTTACAAATGAGATGGAAAAGGCAATGAAAAAGAATGAATGGCAGGCTGTAAAGTCAATTGATGATATGATAAATACATATAAGATCGAAGATTTTTCAATACTATATGATTACAAGGACGCAAGCGGAACAAGTTTGTTCCAATATGAGGTCTTTTCTTCCCAACACGGGAAGCAGACGTCTGTTTAGCACATGATCAGCGCAGGACTTATGCCGGAAAGCAGTTCCGGCTGAAAAAAGGGAGCCGCAAAAGGAGGACAAAGCCTTCTTTTGCGGTTTCTTTGTTTTATAATATTTCTCGCACGATAAAAATATGAGTGATTACTGAGCCGCCTGCACAGAAGTACCAGGCGAGGAACTTTCTTTTGCCTTCTGATAAGCGTCTTCTATCTCATCAAGAGCGCAGAATGTGATCTTGGTTGTGTCATAATGAGCGGTTTTTTCCAGCTTGTGAACAAGAGCATCCGGAATGGCAAATATCTTTTCTTTTTTAAGCTCCAGGATCTGTTTCTGGTGAGCACGGCCTGTATCCTTGTCATATCTGATTATATGTTCGGGATTGGTAAAAAAGCGGTAAACAAGAAATTCTTTTCCGCAAATTGCAAATCCGCATTTGTTCGGATTGCTGACATTGAATTTGCCGGGATATTTTTCGACAGATAAATAAAGACTTTCTTCGTGTGAAACTCTGTCATTTTTTACGGAATATGTATCATAGACAACTGTCATTGAAGGATCGCCGTAAATATGTGTGCTGAGTATACCGAGTTTCTTTTCAGCGTCAACATAAAGCTCATCACAGATCTCATGATTTACTGAGGCAGTCCATTCGGTATTGATATAATCGGACATTTCTTTAGTCTTTTTGAAGGAATAGAACTGTTTGTTTTTATATTTGATTATCTCAAGGGCAACTCCACGTTCGGGTACTTTTAAATTTGTTGCGATATAATATTGGATAACAAGCTCGGGACTACCATCGTTATTGAAGTCGTCAATAGAAAATTTATTGACCTTCCAGAAATAAGTCTGTTTTGATTTCGGTATCGTACCTCTGCCGCTTGTCACCATAAGATCAGCATAATCTCTGAGGTGCTGTTCCTCGGTTTTTTCTTCTTCAAGCTTTTTAAGGTATTCCTGACGGGAAATTTCTCTTTCGGAGGCTAATCTTGACGCTTCCTTTTTTGACGCTTCCCGTTCAGAGGCTTTCCTTTTCGATTCCTCTTTAGAGGATTCTGCCTTACGGGAGTTTTCTATTATCATATATGAAGAAAACTGACTTTCCTGATAGACACTGTTTTCTTCACGGATACGGGAATATTCGGACATATCCAGCAGTTCATCGGTATTGCAGGCCGAAAACACGGCGCACATTAATCCTGCCGACAGAACAGCGGATAAGATTTTTGCAGTGGTTTTCATCAATTATCATCCTTTTCAAGGTAAACGGAATCAATTTCATCTATATCGCAGAATTCGACTTTTCCGGTATTATAGTCATGCTTTGTTTCAAGCTCATGACCTATAGCATCGGGGACGGCGAAGTCCGAAAGCGGCTCGCATTTAAGTATTTCACGCTGTATAGCGATACCGTTGTCACGGCTGATATAGGAAGTCTGGGCGCCTGATGTGCGTGTAAAAAATGAATATACAAAGCATTCATTATCAATAACGGCAAAGGAGCTGTATACAGGATTGTCAAGATTATCTCTGCCACGGTAATTTTCACGGCGTATACTTAATGTCTGCTTCTGATGGACAGAGCCCTTTTCAAGAGTATATGTATTATATGTAAGAGTGATATTATCGTTGATTGTCGGTTTTGTTGAAAGTATGCCTAAATTGCCTGCGCCGTCAAGATATAATTCGTCAACGATCTCATGCTTTATATATCCTGCGCTGTCGAAACGGACATAATCGGAAAAATTGCTTGTACGTTTATATGAAACAAGGTCGCCGTCCTCAAATCTTACGATCTCAAGGGCGATACCCTGTTCATCCCAATCATCACGTCCCTGACAGGAATACTGGATAACAAGCTCGGGACTGCCGTCAAAATTAAAATCGTCTATTTTATATTGCAGAATTTTCCATTTTACGGTATGATCAGAGTCAACGATCTTCTGAGTACCGTTTTTTTCTGCTGATTCGATATAGTCATAAAGATATTGTCTGGCATAATCTGATTCCGCCTGAGTTACAACAGATGGTTCTACAGAAACGTCGGAACTTTCCTCCGACCCGGTAGAAACAATTTCCTGTGAAGATTTATCATTTTCGGCATGTTCGTATAGAGAGCTTTCGGGTTCTGATGTATTTTTATATGTTTCAGTCAGTTCATCAATATTTAAAAGATCCGAGCATCCGCCCGCACTCAGGGCGATCAATGCGGATAAAAGAAAAAGGAAAAAATTTTTTTTCATAAAGTACCTCCATACAATTTTCAATCATTAACACTATGATTATACTCGTTAATCAAGAAAAAAGCAAGCTTTCCCCCGTCAATCCAGCGTGATGCCAGCGAGCCGCCAGTGTGACGCTGGACCCGTAACGCCCAGCGTGACGCTGGACCCATAACGCGGGGTTCGCTTCACTACGTTTCGCCAGCGTGACGCTGGACCCATAACGCGGAGTTCGCTTCACTACGTTTCGCTCTGTTTGGTTAAGTGGTGCTTTCTTGCCCGCGTGGGGTACTAAATGTACAATGTTCAGGCTGCTTTCTTCCGAATCACAAGAGTAAGCTGCAAACTATCAAAAAAATAAGCGAGGACGCTGCCAACGGCAGCACCGCAGCGGGGGTAGAAATCAGAAAGTAAGCGAGGACACGCCGCAGGCGTACCGCAGCGCAGATCTGACGGGGTTAAGGAAAGGGGTTTTCAAAAGGGGGAAACTAAAGGGGTTTACCCCTTTTGGTTTCCCTCTTTTGCTTATGAGTGCAGTAGCGTATAGTTGTAACAAGCTGGTAGAAGAACAGTCGTAAAACTATACAGAGAACTTTTTATAATGTTCTGGAAGATGTCGGATCGCCCCGACAGGCATAATACGATACTTTTATGATAATTTATGGTTTTGTATATAAAGTATAGTTATTTAGGGAGCGCAGGCT
>DEHG01000150.1:3534-11453 GCA_002351795.1 Ruminococcaceae bacterium UBA2806
GCTGCCGCAAGGCAGCAATGAATAATTACATTACCACAACAAACTGCGCCTGTTGGGTGATAATATCAGGTGTAGTTATAACAAGCCGGAAGAAGAACAGACGTAAAACTAAAAAGTGTTTTGGAATATAGGGTGTAGGTCGTGTAGGTCATATCTAAAAACCCCCTTTAGGGCAAATTTTTATAAAAAAATACTCTATAGAGAACTTTATGTACAGACCTGCACGACCTACACCACTTAAAGCTGAACTTATAGGGAGAGGTCTGCGAGGTCATATCTAAAAGTCGCTATAGGCAAAAATTTTATAAAAATTTCTATATAGAGAACTTTAGGAAATGACCTCTTCGACCTCTCCCTGATATAATTATGCTGTTAAAAACCAAATGATTTCTACTGCTTCGGCATATCATGCAGTTTAAGAATATATTTCAGAAGCAGTTCTTTGAATTCAGAAGTGTTGACTGTTATATCCTGTCCGGTTATTTCATTGCTTATGGTCGTATATTCATTGTCAGCCGTCATTGTAAATACATTTCCGTTTACCTCGGCTTCCGTAACAGGACCATCAGTCAGTTCATCCAGTCTTTCGCTGAAATGTCCGAGCAATCCCCGCTCTGCAAGCAGGAATTCTCCTAAAAGAGAGTACTTTTCATCTTCAAATGTCACAACCGGCATTACAGGACTCTTTTTAGTCAGTCTGATCTTATAGCGCATTATTATTCTCCTTTGTAGATAGGGTATGCAGTCGTTATTTTTTTACTGCTGTCCAGATACATATCTATTTCAAGCGAATCACAATGTCCTATCCATAAAGAGCCTCTCGGATTATCAGGATCGCTGAGGGCATCATTATATGCTGTATTGATAGCGTCAACTACCTGCTGCGGAGTCCAGCTTTCAGGGTAGAATGAGCTGAATCCGTTCTTTTTTACACCGTTTACTTTGACTTTTCCGGTGAAAACTCCATTGTTATCAGTATCGCTGCGTGTGCCTTCGATGATCTCGCCCTTGCTTCCGGTTATCATTGTGTAATGATATCCTGTCGCCTTGCCTTTTTTGTTTATCGTACCGTCGAAAATGTGCTCGAGCGCACCGCTGCTGAAAATGTCCGTATTATCAAGTGCGTAAACATCCGACATGGTATAGGTTTTTTCGGCTGCTGTATCATTATCGGTACTGTTTTGATTATCGGTTTCAGAGCTTGTTTTTGCAGAGCTTTCTTTGGGTTTGCTTTCCTGATATGAGGATCCGTTCTCTTCATCGAGTATTTCACCGACAGTCTCGGATATCTCACTTACGGCATCCTGAACATCATTCAACGCATTATTCAGTTCGGAAGATATTTCGCTGCATCCGGAAGAAAACGCAGCGCAGAACATTACGCCTGCAATAAGTAACAGAGTTAAAAGCTTTTTCATATCTGAAATACACCTCCGTTTGTGTTTCTGATTTCAAAGTGGAATAAGGTTTTGTAAAAATATGTTCAGCTGATTATTCTTTTTACATCCTCCAGCGTTTTGATATCGTTTTCATGACGGCACATAATAAGAGCGTCATCAATGCTTACCCATAAATAATAATCAATTTCGCTTTGCTGCATACTTACAATGCTTTTTTCAGCCTTTGCAAGAAAGAAAACAGCGGTTTTTCTTATTTTTCCGTATGGGCGGTATGTACTTATCCTGCGGAATCCGGGAACTATCGTAACATTAAGCCCTGTTTCCTCCTTGATCTCTCTGAGGGCGGTTTCCTCTTCTATCTCATCGCCTTCAATATGTCCCTTTGGAAATGTCCAGCATCTTCCGTTATGGTTCTTGACGAGAAGAATCCTTGGTTCATTCCTTTCGTTATATCTGTATACAACAGCGCCGCAGGATTTTTCATAAATGCAGGTTATTTTTTTATACTGTACAGAAGTCCTGCTAAGCCGTTTAATAATTTCAGGTTCATAAAATACTTCGTCTGGCAGTGAAGCGATAAGCCGTGTACGGCTGCTGACATCGCCTACGGCAGCGGCAATAACAATACATTCTATTGTTCCATGAAGCTCCGAATTTGTAATAATATAGACCTGACGGAGATCTCTTCCTCCGACTATCTGACCCGTATAAAGCTTTTTTTCGGACAATGTGCCGAATATTTCAATTGTTACCGTTTTGCCGAGCATCGGCACATCCTCCCTTCAAAATTATACTGTAAATCCAATTTACATATCCATTATAAAGTATAATGGATTTTACGAAAAAAAACAATAATATAATACAACAAACTTCATGTGTAAATCAGCAAATATTTAGATATAATATCTTGCTTTCTTGTCCTTACAGGTGTAAGATATTTCCGTAATTTCTGTAAAAAGCCGCAGCCAACCAACTGACACTAAATCAATCAGCAACCAGAACATTGTACATTGTACATTGAACATTGATACATTGCACATTTAGTACCCCACGCGGGCATGAAAGCATCTCTTAACCAAACAGAGCGAAATGTAATGTAGCGACCCCCGCGTTACGGCTCCGGCGGCTCGCCGGGCGTTATGGGTCCAGCGTCACGCTGGGCGTTACGGGTCCGGCGGCGCGCTGGCTGGTTGACAAATGGGGAAGGGGGATAGTATAATATAGTTGCATTTTGTGCAGATTATTTAAGAAGAAATAAGAAATCAGAAAAAAGAAAGGAACAATAATATGGATATCAGAAAACAGTCACTTGAAAAACATTATGAATGGAATGGAAAGATCGAGGTCGTATCCCGTGCGCCTATCACAAATTCCGAGGAACTTTCACTTGCATATACTCCCGGCGTTGCAGAACCCTGCCTTGAAATACAGAAGGATTACGACAAATCCTTTAAGCTTACAAGAAGAAATAACCTCGTTGCAGTTATTACTGACGGTACAGCCGTCCTCGGTCTTGGTGATATAGGCCCCGAAGCAGGTATGCCTGTAATGGAAGGCAAATGCGCCCTTTTTAAAGAATTCGGCGACGTTGACGCATTCCCCCTTTGCATACGCTCAAAGGATGTTGATGAGATAGTGCGTACAATTTACCTTATCTCAGGAAGCTTCGGCGGAATAAATCTTGAGGATATCGCTGCACCGAGATGCTTTGAAATTGAAAAAAAGCTTAAAGAGATATGTGATATCCCCGTTTTCCATGACGATCAGCACGGTACGGCTGTTGTTGTTGCGGCTGCACTTGTAAATGCTCTCAAGGTCGTCGGAAAAAATATAGGCGATATTAAAGTAGTGGTAAACGGCGCAGGCTCCGCAGGTATCGCTATCTCTAAGCTCATTATGAAAATGGGTGTAAAAGATCTTACTCTCTGCGATAGTGTAGGCATTATATGCGAGGGCGACCCGAGACTTAACAGCGCAAAGGCTGAAATGGCGGCTGTAACAAACCGTGAACACCTTACAGGTACTCTTGCAGACGCTATGAAGGGCAAGGATGTCTTTATCGGCGTTTCCGCTCCGAATATTGTAAGCGAGGACATGGTTCGCTCAATGAACAAGGACGCTATTGTATTTGCAATGTCTAACCCGACTCCTGAGATCATGCCCGATCTTGCAAAGGCTGCCGGCGCAAGAGTTATCGGTACCGGCCGTTCAGACTTCCCCAACCAGATCAACAATGTTCTCTGCTTCCCCGGTATTTTCAGAGGCGCTCTTGACTGCCGTGCAAAGGAAATAAATGATGATATGAAGGTCGCTGCCGCTTATGCCATCGCTTCTATCGTTGGCGAAAATGAACTCAAAGAGGAATACATCCTCCCTTATGCTTTCGATAAGCGTATAGGTCAGACTGTCGCTCAGGCTGTTATCGATGCTGCAAAAAAATCAGGCTCGGCAAGAATTTAATAAAAGCTTACAGCTAAAAAAATTATGCTCCGGAATTCAAATGCGAATACCGGAGCAGTTTTTTAATTTATAAACCCATAAACACTATATCATACATGAGTATCGACATCGTACTGTATAAAACGGTTATTGAAAGCAGAATATTGAATATGATAACTCTCAGCGTATAGGTCTTTTCCGACACGTACAAACATATATGCTGTGCAAACCGTCCGACAAAATAACCGCCGATCACAATTACAGGTACACAATACCTTATATTCTCTGTGCATACATGTGGGAATTTTATGCAGAAAATATAATAAGATATCATGAATGTAAAATACAGGATACCTAAGAATATCTTCTGCACCCCGCCGAATTTTTTGTCACGGCTGTCGTTCAGGAAGAAATATATCATAGCCGCAAATCCTGCGATCCCCAGAAAAACTGCCGTCCAGAAAAGCAGAGTATTGATGCCGGCAATCTTAGGATAATAATGTACCGTAAACAGCTCGTCAAACATTGAAGTCTTGAAAAGTGCAATAAGCGGGTTATACTCATTATATGCGCCGTCATACATTTTGAACTGATCTCCGACATCTGCAAACTGACTCGGATTAAAGTCAAACAGCCTTTTCGTAACAGGGATATCTCCTATGTACTGGGAAGACCTCTTCGACAATTCAAGGATATATGTTATCGGAACTTTATGAGTGATATAATTCCTGATGCCCCACCACAATGCAAGCGGAACGCATACAACAAGAAATACGCCGAACTGAGCAAGATATTTTTTCCATTCCTTCAGATTCCTGAAGAATACATACAGGAAAATAAATGCAATAGCAGGTGCGACCATCCAGCCCGAAAGCTTTGCCATCATTGCACAGCCTACACATACAGCTATGCATACTATCCTTCCCATGCTGCGGCTCTTGTACCAGTACAAAGTATTCAGCACAGCGCCAAGCATGAAGGTCACGGAAAGAATATCGTTATTGATGCTGCCCGCCAATATATAAAATGTAGGATTAAAGGCAACTATCGCAAAAGCTATTATAAGTCCTTTCCCTTTCAGACCAAGACTGCGGAATATCTTATATGAAAGTATCATGCAGCAGCTTGAATAAAACAGGGTAAGTATCTGAACATTCTCCCAGATATTTTCTTCCGAGATGCCCATAGCATTCTGTACTCTTACCCATACAGCCGCTATGATATGATGCAGCGGGGGATGATAGAACTGGTAAACATCCCTTACATCCATATCGGGAAGTTTAAGATTATATGCAAGATATGCGATATAACCGAGATGTCCTTCCATATCCTCAACGCTGCCTGCGTCATGCTGCTTTGTACGCACACTTATCGCCATTATATATGCAAGACGGACAAAAAAGCCTAAGATAAAAAGCAGCAGTATCAGGCGCTTTGTTGTAAGCTTTTTTGTTATCATCATATAAACGATAACGGCAGCAACAAGTATCAGTCCGACATTCAGAACAACCATTTCGGGCTTCTGTGCGGAAAGAAGCATATTGTAATACAGAACAGCAAAAAAGCCAGACAGGATAAATAATGTTTGTTTCATTGTCTGCCTGCTTTTTTCGGGAACATTCATTGATATCCCGACAGATGCAAACAGACCGCAGATGAATACTACGGCAGCAGGTATCATACCGCCCAGCCATGATATTTCGGTGCTGATAGTTGTAATACAGAAAAAACAGGCGGCTGCCGTCAGCAGAAAGGGATGTTCAAGCAATATCTCAGATATAAAATAGGCAAAGGGCTTGTCTTTTGATCTTATATTACTGATACTAATGCCCCCTTATGATTTTGTTTCATGATATTCTTTTTCGGTATTTACGTTCCAGATATTATCCTTTGTTTCTTTACCGGAAAGAATATTATTTACGGTTTCAAACGCTGTACACATGGAATGGTCGATATTATTATATCTGTGCTGACCGTTTCTTCCCACACAATAAAGGTTAGGAACGCTGTCAAGATACTGTCTCAGCTCATCCATATGCTCATATGTATCAAAATAAGCGGGATATGCCTTCTTGACACGTTCAACATGATAATCAATAACGTCGCTTTCACTGTCGATAAGCTTCATCTTTACCATTTCGCTTATTCCGAGCCTGCCGAAATCGTCATCCGTCATTGACCACATTTCATCGCCCTCATTGCAGAAATATTCAAGACCTATCCAGACAGTATTTTCTATATCCTTAACAAGATACGGCGACCAGTTATTATATACCTGAAAACGTCCCATTTTAACGCTTCTGTCATGTACATATACCCAGTCATCGGGAACGATATTGCCTATCGTTTTTGTCTTTGTTTCATTTTTGAGATTAATATGGGGAACAAGAACGCCTACAGTCATATAATCCCTGTACGGCAGACCGCTTGCAATGGTACGGAACTGCTCCGGAACATCGTTCATTCCCTCCACAAGATCCTTGACAGGCATTGAAGAAATAACATAATCGCCCTCAAAGCTTGTTTCTTTTCCGTCCTTTTCATAAACGATGCCTGTCAGCACGTTATCATCATTCTTGACGATCTTTGTTACCTTTGCATTTTTAATTATCCTGCCGCCCATTTTCTCAAACTCGGCTGCCGTTATCTCCCAAAGCTGACCCGGGCCAAGTTTAGGGTAGGAAAACTCCTCGATAAGAGATGTTTCCACCTTGCGGTTTTTCTTTTTGAACACCTTACCGAACATATCCTTCATTATTGCAAGAATAGAAAGTCCCTTTACTCTCTGAGCACCCCATTCGGGAGATATCTCGCTCGGATGTCTGCCCCAGAGGTTTTCGGTATAGTTTTCAAAAAACATTGAATACAGCTTTTTTCCGAAGCGGTTTATATAGAAATCCTCAAGTGATTTTTCCTTGCGCTTGAAAACCGAGCTTTTCATATAGCTGCATCCAACAACAAAGGTCGTACCTAAGCCCATATTCTTAATGGTATCGAATTTGAGAGAAATAGGATAATCAAAGAATTTACGCTTAAAGAATATCCTTGACAGTCTGTGTCTTTTAAGCATTACACGGTCGGTTTTTTCGGGATCGGGGCCGCCCTGCGCCACAGTTGCCTCTCTGCCAAGAACGATATCGTCATAGGGAAGAGAGCCCTGAGTCGGAAGCATTTTCTCCCACCACTCATTTACCTCCGGGACTTTGGAAAAGAAGCGGTGACCGCCCATATCCATTCTGTTGCCCTTATAATTTACGGTACGGGAAATACCGCCGAAGGTATTGCTTTCTTCAAACACTGTCACTTCATAATCTTTTGAACGTGACATAAGTTCATAAGCTGCCGTAAGACCGGCGGGACCTGCGCCAATAATAATAACTTTTTTCAAATCATTTCCTCTTTTCTGTCCGGAGTATTCCGTTTATTTTTTTGATTCCGATTTCTCTGTACTGCTATCCTTTTCACTTTTATTATAAAGGAAGAATTTTCTCGCAAAGAAATTCCACATATAAACAAGGACAACTGCAATTACCTTACCTATTATATAGTACTTGTCGGTAGGAACAAGTGAGCCGAAGACCGCATGAGAAACGAGGATACCCTCACCGAACATTCCTTTTACAGAGAACGGCTCTATTATAAGCTGAGTAAGACCGAGACCGATAATTCCGATAACACCGAAGGCAATAAAATCAGCTGCTCTGTTTTTGACCTTTGCCTTAGCAAATACCCAATAGGTTGAAATGATATAGTTTACTGCAAGACCGAAAATAAATCCGAACACAGCCGCAACACCTTCGGGTACTTTAAAAAGCTCACGAATTAAAATCATAACGGTCATATCTGCAATAGTAGCTATACCGCCCACAAAAAGGCTTCTGAAAAACTGTATACCCGTATGATCCGTATCTCCCACAAACAGTTCTTTTATTTTCATATACTTTCCTCCGGAAACAAGCACAAATTCACACTCTATATTGTAATACAATCCCCGCCATTTGTCAACCAGCCAGCGTGACGCCGGACCCGTAACGCCCAGCGTGACGCTGGACCCATAACGCCCGGCGAGCCGCCGGAGCC
>DEHG01000150.1:11585-17679 GCA_002351795.1 Ruminococcaceae bacterium UBA2806
ATGTTCAATGTACAATGTTCTGGTTGCTGATTTAGTTAAGTTGGTTGGCTGTGATTGTCACTTAATGTACATTGTGTTACTATGTTTTTACTCTATTGCTGCTTTCGTGCCCGTTTGGGGTACTTACAGCACTGCTTTTTTGTAGAAATCAACAGCTTGGATTGACCTCTACTTAATAAGTTAAACCGAACTAAAGAAGTGTAAAATGCCCTATTATGTCAATTTATAGTATATAGATGATATAAAAAAATAATTTTTGATTTGCACAAACTGTTGACAATGCATATATTGTGTGATAAAATAATTACATAGTTTTTATGAAGCGGTTTTATCGTATTTATATATTATTAACACAAGGACGGAGAGGATGCTCTATGACAATAAAAAGAACCGATCTGAGGTTTAAATTTGTTATATTTTTACTGTGTATATTGCTGCTGATGGCGGGGGTAATGCCTGCACTGAGCAGTCTGAAACTGGTAAATGCTGCTGATGTGACTGTGTATTTTGACACATCCTCCACAGGAAAAGATGGATCTTCTCATGACTGGAAGAAGGATATGTCGGACGTTTATTACTATGCATATAGCTCAAGCGGAAATACGGGCGGTCTGAAAAGTATGACTGATACGGGTAAGTCCGGTAAAAACGGCGGTAAGCTTTTTAGCGCAAGCATAGACAGCAAATATACTTATATTATTTTCTCAAGCAAATCCGCATGGAAACATGATGGCAGTGATTATAAATGGCAGACTAAGTCTCTGGGTATTTCGGGAAACACAGCTGCTAACAATAAAGCGTTTATCATGAATGATTACGGATACAATGATAACGAATCGGGTTCGACAAGATATAAGCAGGGACTGTATACATATACCCTTCCTGAGGAAAAAAGCTACGCCGGACAAAAGTTCTCGATCCTGAATATGACAAATACGAACACTACGCTTTATTATCGTTTTACGGATGAAAAGAAACCGGGCGGAGTCTGGGCAGGTCTTGATACTGTAACATACAGCACAGATAAAACCCCTATCGCTGTCAACGGAAGATATTTTTATTATGAAGCTGTTACTGTTCCTGATGATAACGAAAAGGGACCGTACAGTACGGTGGAAATATATGACAGCGAATCGGCAACGGAGCCTATCAACAAATATAATTTTGAAGAAGGAAAGATCCTCGGAAAAACTTATGAATATGGTGTGTCGGAGCTTGCGGGAGGAAAAAAAATAAGCTACCGTACAGATAACATTCAGACAGCGGCAGCGCTTTCCGGTGCAACACTGTATCTGGATAAGACATCGTTCGGAACAAGCGGAACTTATAGTGTAGGAGGAGTCGGAACTTCTGCGATTGCTAAGGATGGTAACGCAAGCTTTCAGACAAATTCCGGCGTTAATGTCGGTGCAATAACATCATGGACGGCAAATGCAGATCTTAGTGGTAAGATAATAACTGTTACAGACGGAAATAGCAATAAGTATAATATGTTCGGTCCGGAGAATGCCGGCGATGACCTCATAGTTATTAATGATAATGTTGCAATCATTTCCGGTAAATATTCGGTTCAGAGTACACATAATGAGCTCGATGGTCAGGAATATATAACCGTAAGGGCGGATATGTATGACTACCAGTATGATAAGTTCAATTATAATGTAACATATGACTATTGGAAGGACGGTCAACACAAAACAAGTAACGTCCCAGATCAGACATCAAGACAAGGTGCTTCAAAAAGACCTTATCTCATGATAAATGAGGCAATAAGTTCTTATGAGGAGTATTCTAAGGGACAAGGTAACTCACCGTTGTATTTAGGACAGTTCTGGCTGCCTACAATGCCGGAAAGTGAATATGGTGGTAAGTTTGATACATCCACGGAAATGTATTCGACTACAACGGCAGGATATCAGAGAGCAGCATATAATAAGTACAGAAAGGAAAGTTCGGACGATAAGAGTAACGATCAGTATTACATTCCCCCGGATCAGCAGCTTGACGGACACGTGAGAAGTTATTATGAGTTTTTCGGATTTGGCAACATACTGAATAACTTCAAGTGGTCTGCTAATCTGGCATACAGAACTGAATCACAGGATTCGGGAACCTTCATGCCGTATGACGCTGTTGTTCATGGATTGGTAAACAAAAATCTGAACTCGGATAAAAAAATAACGGCAGTGAACGGAACACCGTTACCGTACTTTGATATGGATTTCTGGAACCGTACCTATACTCCTTCACAGGGCGGGACTAATATTTCCTTGAATGACTATATTGATAAATATGAAAACCTGGACTTCCCGTTCTTCAAAATACCGGCAAGAGATATTACTTTCCAGAATGGATATACGAAAGATAATATGCTGACTAATGGTTTGGATACAAATGTACCTTATCGCGGAGATTACTATGTTTTCGATTCCAAGAAGTACAGTGTAAGAGCAGAAAAATCTGGCGGGACTACATCACTGTCCAAGAGCAATAAAATGTACAAAAGCGGTGATGACAGTGACATGGTTTATGATAACTATGGAAACGGAGATTCAGGCAGTACGGAAATTGGTTTCTTCCCGTTTAATAAACCTGAAGATGGAGGAAATGAAAAGTATTTAAGTACTTCAAAATTGCACTACGGATTCGGCGTCAAGTATGAGATAGACTTTTATCTGAATGAAAATGGTACGCTTGACGGAACAGTTGACGGTATACCGATCACCTTTACATTCCAGGGCGATGATGACGTTTGGGTATTCCTTGACGATGAGCTTATTCTTGATATGGGCGGCGCTCATAAAAATGCAATAGGTGAGGTTAACTTTGCAAAAGGCGGTTCTACGTTTATAAGTGCTATAGGCAATGTAAGCAATACAAGTATTGTTTCTTCAAATACAACAAACTCTTTACTTAATGATTCTGTAATTTCGAGAAGCAAGGACAGAACCCTGAAGCCATTCAGCGATGAAATAAAATCAAAAGCAACGGTTGGTAAACACAAGATAACAATGTATTACCTTGAAAGAGGTATGCTTAACTCTAACCTCTATGTAATGTTCAACCTTCCCATGAGTCTTACAAGACTTGATGTTCAGGAGGATACAGATTTCGGCGGAATCAATGAAGGCTTTGTAAATGCAGCCAAGTATGTTGCCGATCAGGATGTTTTCAATTACAAGGTCGAAAACAAGGGCACAGAGAATGTTGTAGGCAGCGAATACAACGCTAAAAATAATGTTGGTACGACCCGTTCCAATGGGGAAGCAAATGGAAGAACAACTACTATGGCATCCGGTACTGGTAGCGACCATACCAATAATTATAAAGGCTCTCCCGGCGTAACATATGAGCCTATGATATCGAACAGCGGCGGTGTGACCTATATGCTGAGTGACCCGTTCCCGAATACGAATTCGGTCATAAAGGATACAAGGTCGGTCGGCTCGGACAATGGTATCGTATCTCTCCAGTACGGACAGATGGCTACATTCAGCAAGCAGCTGAATTACGGCAGCGCAATGCAGGTGACCCAGCTGGATGCACTGTCGAAACCGGAAGACGCAGATTCTTACAACGATAGTACCGGGCGAACAGCAAGCAAGTATTATGTGACTTACATGAGGTCTGCTGCTGGTGATACGGATCATACAAGAAGACCGTATGCGGGTATCTATGATTACGATGATGTAAGCAGCACTGCTCTCGGGCATGTTGAAAATATGTATAATGGAAAGCCAAACTATTCCGCAAACAATGTTGTCAATCTACAGATTGACGGCAATAAGTCTAATTACAATTTTAATGACCCGACTAATGGCGCAAACGAATATGTTCATCTGCGTCAGGTCATTGTTAATGAAGTAAAGACAGTTGATCTGATCATCAGAAAAGACTTTGTTACAACAGAGACATATACTGATCCGTTTACCTTTAAGATACATTTCAGCAATGTATTCGGCAAGGGTGACGGCGATGGCTTGATCAATTACGAAGGAATTAAATATACAAAAGACAGTGATACCACTCCTTATGCATTAGATTCTAACGGTTCGTTTAAACTGGCGGCAAATCATTACATTACGATCAAGGGTATACCGGTAGGCACAAAGTTCTATGTAGAGGAAACAAGCACTTCTGCTATATATGATCTTGATAGGTCAAAATCCTTTAATTTAGGCGAATCCGAAAGCCAGATAGATCTTGATTCCGATACAGAAGTTCTTGCAAGAAACAGCCGCAAACAGGGCAGATTTACCTTGACCAAGGAAGTTTATGAGCCAGACGGAACAACTCTGGGCAATGATGACGAAACGGTGTTTACGGCAGTAGTTGCTTTGACGGCAGCAGATAGTGTAGACCTGGCGGAATATGATATCAAGGCTAACGGCGAATCAATAACCTTCCTTGATGGAACAACGAATTTTGAAGTTCAGATAAGTGCGAAGACTCCTGTAACGATAACAGGTCTGCCTTATGGTACAACATATACTGTTACCGAGAAAACACCGCTTCCGGAAGGATATGATAAGAAACTTATAAGCGAAACAAATGTTGTATATGCTGACAGTGTTTCGGGTGGTGTGGCGCAGAAAATCGATAATGAAAACGGTGAGTCCGCAACGATCTCAAATGTCAAGAAAACACCAACCGGAAGTCTCACGGTACAGAAGCTGACATTCAACACAGAAACTAATGCGATCATGACCGGAGTGCAGCAGGAATTCCCGATCACAATTATATTTACCGGTCTTACGTCGGATATTTCATCATCGCTTACATACAAGTATGATGGTTCTGATCTGGATGCCGCAAAATACAGTGCAGCTTATTCAAGTGGTACGCTTACAATAACGGCTAACATTAATCCGGGCGATTCGGTCGATGATTCTAAAGCACTTGTTATTGACGGTATACCTGTAGGTACAGCATATGAAGTAACCGAGAATGACGCAATGCCACAGGCATTCAAGGCAGCAACGAAAGGATATACCGGCAGCGCATTTTATTCGACTAATTATAAGACAACAAGCGGTACATACGAATATGTATTGCACAAGGATACTGCTAAGGCGATAGGCGGCAATAATGATTATGTTGTTGTAGAAAACGAATTCACGCCGATCGTCATGCCGGAAACAGGCGGAACACCGCTTATATTCCTCTTCCCATACGGCATTATTGCAATTGCCCTTTCGGGTACTGCATTAGTGATATACAAAAAGAAATTACAAGGCGAAGTCCCTTTGGAAAAAAGGAAGGGGAGGAGTGAATAAAAAAGAGGTGATGCTGAAATAGTAAGCATAAAACCTTCTGCCGCCGTATGCGGGGGGCGGCAGAAGTGTTGGTAAACCCCGCAGAAGCATCGGGTGAGCATGGTGGCGCAGGAATCAACTAAAAGACGCTCAAAAGACAGTATTTTTACAATGCTGTTCAGTGATAAAAAGAATCTCTTGCAGCTTTACAGAGAGCTTTGCCCGGAAGATACTGATGTTGCTCCCGAGGAGATCAGAATAACCACACTGAGGTCAGTTATGGTCAACAGAATGGTCAATGATCTTGGCTTTATCGTCAGGAATAAGCTGTTGTATCTGACAGAAGCCCAGAGCGAATGGGATAACAACATTACCTTGCGAATGCTGCTGTATCTTTCTCAGAGTCTGAAAGATTATATTGACAGCTCCGGACTGTATATACATTCGGGAAAAAGGCTTGATATACCGAAGCCTGAATTATACGTTATATACAGCGGCAGCAGTCATGTACCGGAAGAAATATCCTTTGCCCGGGAATATTTCGGCGGAGACTGTGAGTTGGATCTCAAGGTTCATGTTATAACCGGAGCAAATGCGGATACCATTGCCGGACAGTATATCGGTTTCTGTAATGTATATGATGAAATGAGACAGCGTTACGGCGATTCTCTTGATTGTGCTAAGGAAACAATAAAAGAGTGCATAAAGAGAGGCTATCTTGTCGCATTTTTTATAGAAAACAGAATGGAGGCTATTACTATGATGGACGAATTGTTTGATGAAGAATATCTGCGTGAGCGCCGGGAACAGTATTTGAGAGCCGAAGGCAGAGCCGAAGG
>DEHG01000150.1:17723-17887 GCA_002351795.1 Ruminococcaceae bacterium UBA2806
GGCGAAGCGAAGGGCGAAGCAAAGATATTGAAACGTCTAAAAGAGCTTGGAAACAGCGTGAAGCAGCTTTCGGAGATGTTCAGCATACCGGAAAGTACGGTAGAGCAGTATCTTGCAATGGATGTTTAATATGTGATTTATTGAGCAGAAATATCAATAAAAGA
>DEHG01000155.1:0-203 GCA_002351795.1 Ruminococcaceae bacterium UBA2806
TTTTAAAATCCTTTCTGATTTCTATTTGTTCTGTTTTCCCGTGCTTTTTCCGGGCACGAACCGCCGTTTTTTACAGCGGACTTTCCCAAAAGAGTCCAATTATTTGATCTAAAGCTGAATTCTCGGACCACCATATAATACTATACTAAATTTTAAATGAATTTTCAATACTTGTAACGAAATTTTTATTTATTTTATTAATT
>DEHG01000155.1:336-7389 GCA_002351795.1 Ruminococcaceae bacterium UBA2806
TTATTTATTTTATTAATTATTTTTATCTAATCATTTACAAAGTATATACATAATTCACAAAAGTAAAATCAAATATAGTAAAAATGAATAAATTGCAGATGTTCCGAAACCGTACAGTCAATAAACTGAACGGTGAATCAAAACACCCACTGATACACACTTCCCGAAAATGCAGGAGAATATCATATTTATATAAATAGTATACTAAAGATTTATTGATAAATCAATAATTTTTTGCATTTTTTATAAAGCATTTTCAACAAATTTGAACCGATTTTTTTTTTACACAGGCAAAAATTGCCGCCCGCAAACAGCAGACGGCAATGAAAAACATCGTTATTATTCAGCCTGAGAATTATTATTTATATAGGCTTCAACAGAGTCACGCAGGAACTGTGCGCCGCCCTTTACTATTGCCTCATAGTAATCGGTAAATCTCTTATCCTCGACATACATATTCACAAGCGCAAGATGTGCTTCGGGAGAATACATACCCTCCGCCCAGAATGTCCTTGCCCACATTCCGTGAAGCTTTGCCATATCCTGAGCCTTTTTGCAATGCGGATCACCCTCAGGCGTCAGCTCCTTCAGCATGGATTCGACCTGCATTCTGAGCCTTTCCGATTCGACCCACTGTTCCTCTGTAATACCGCTGAGGATATCATTGGTAGCTTCATATATCTCCTCGCCGTATTCCTCTCTTATCTCCTTACCGTAATGCTTTTCATTTGTTTCGATAAGGGTCTTTTTTACTTTTTCAAAATCTGACATTATTATCTCTCCTCTGTAATAGTCAATTATGCGGTCGTCAGTTCCTGACTCTGCTGTTTCAGGCTCCTGTAATTACCTGCACCAATGCCGTCACTGGATCACTACCGCCTGGCTGAAAAGCTCCTGATATCTCTTTTTGAACAGTGATCTGTTATACGTCTTTATAGCACCGTAGGTAGGATCTGCAGCATATACAACATCTTTATTGCCGCCTAAAAGCACCAGACAATGTTCACCTGCATACCATGTCACCCTGTTTCCGTTGCTTGCCGTCCAGCTCTGTGAATAATAGCCCTGGGACATATCCATCGTTGCCCACACAATTACAGGCGTACCGCTTGATGTGAAATTGAAAAGCTCCTCAAAGGTGTAACCGCTGAGCTGCCTTGCGCTGAGATCTGAATTTTTCTCTCTGAGATATTTATTCGCAGCCTTCACGATAGCAGGCGCATAACAGCCGTATGCATAGCTGCTTCTCGGATCTCCGGCAAAAGCATAGTGGAAATCCGTTTTCCATGCCTCGCCCTTTTCAAGATAGTTGTCTGACATCGTACACTTATCAACATTATATCCGTAATAATTCAGCACTGCCGTCAGAGAAGTTATCTCACAGCCGGTGGGAAGCTCCGGATGCTGATTCACAGCCTTGAAATAATTGTACGTCGGCAGTTTATTTGAGGGATCGTTTTTATATAAGTTATTATCGCTTGTAACAGTTATGCGGCAGTCGGAAGTCTTTCCGTTCTGAGTCGCTACCGTGATCGTGGCAGTTCCGTAATTCACAGCTTTGATCTTTCCGCTGCTGTCAACAGTACATACTCTGTTGTCAGAGGAACTGTATGACACACAGTCGGTATATTCATCAGCCGCCATGTGATATTTAAGTGCTGCAGTCTGTCCCGGTTTAAGCACCCTGCTCCTTGTATACAATTCGATATCTGTAGCGGGTTTCTTTACGGTTATCTTACAGCTTGATTCAAGACCGTTATATGTTCTTACGGTTACCCATGCAGTTCCGTAGCCCACAGCCGTAAATTCACCTGTCCAGTCCGTCTTTGTCATCCTGATTATACTGCTGTTGCTTGTTCTGAATGTCCTCTTTGCACAGGCACTGTCTGCGGGGATAGAACAGGTAAGCTTTCCTTTTTCATTAAGTCCTATCGACATAAGTCCCCTATTTGTTTTGACCTGAGTTGGCGCAGCCTTTACATTGACTTTGCACCTCGCCTCAAGTCCGTTATAAAGCTTTACATTTACATAAGCCGTACCTAAACCAACGGCTGTAAAATTACCCGTCCAGTTTGTCTTTGTCATTTTCAGGACACCTGCATTATCGGTACTGAACGTTCTCACAGCAGCCGCACTTCCTGTAGGAAGAACTGCCGACAGGGAAAATGTCTCTCCCATACCTAAAGAAAGAGTTGTCTTTGTAAGCGCAACGCTTGAAGGTTCGTTCTTTACAGTCACCCTGCATACAGCCTTGATTCCGTTGGGAGTCCACGCTGTAATATCTGCCGTACCGTTATTTTTTCCGTATATCCTTCCGCCGGAAACAGTGACAATGCTTCTGTCTGAGCTTGTCCATCTCACTGTCTTTACGGCAGCATCGGACGGATTTACAGACGCTATAAATTTATAGCTTTCACCTTTTCCTATACTTATAACTGTCTTATCAAGTTTAAGCTCCGTAGGGTAAGTAACAGGCTTCTTTACTGAGACTCTGCATACGGCAGTCTTTCCGTTCTGAGTTGAAACAGTGATATTCGCAGTGCCTGCCGAAACAGCTTCAACAATACCGTCATTCACAGCAGCAACCGAGGGATCGCTTGATGTCCATGTCAGACTTTTATCCGTTGCATAATCGGGATAGACATAAGTCTCAAGAGTCTCCTTATCACCTGTAAACAGACTTAGCTTTGTTTTATTAAGCTTGACCGCTGTCGGCAGGATTATATTTTCCTTTATTTCAGTAAAGGCAATACCGTTATCATTTGCAAACCTCTCCGCCTCGGTACCCTTTACACCGCATACTTCCGTAAGAAATACCTCTTCCTCCGAGCTGTAGCCGAATGCCCCGTCATCTATTTCCTCTACACCTGACGGAATAATCACACTCTTTATACCGCTGCATCCTGCAAAGGCATATTCTCCTATCCTCTTTAACGAACCCGGCAGGATAAGACTTGTGATATCCGTATTATCGCAGAATGAGTTCTCTCCGATCGCTGTAACCATGCCTTTTCCAAGCCTTGCGGGTATATACAGTTCTTCCTCTGTTCCGTTATATTTATTTATCGTTACAGTTCCGTCATCGTTTTCAGTATATATAAAACCGTTCGATGCGCTCTGGGCTGCATTTGCCGTTATCGAATTATCCGGTAAAAATTCCGGACTTAACGCAGATACCGAGCCTATAAGAGCAGCACATAACGAAACCGCTGTAATTTTCTTCAATATTTTTTTACTGTATCTCATATTATCCTCCCTTAACGCTCTGCAATAGCTCAGGATCTATTGCAGCTGCTCTCCTCCAGTCTTTGCAAAAAGACGCTGAGTTTCAAAACGAAGTCCCCTGTGTTCCTTTTTTTCAAGCTGCGGATCGTCATGCAGAATTATCTCCGCCGCTTCCTGCGTTCTTTCAAGTATTTCCATGCTTGACATACTTGCAACTTTTAGCTCAGGCAGACCATGCTGTCTTGACCCGAAAAAGTCTCCTGGACCCCGTATCCTGAGATCCTCGTCGGCTATTTTGAATCCGTCATTCGTTTTGCACATGACAGTGAGCCTTTGTCTTGTTATTTCACTCTGATTATCCGAGACCATTATGCAATAGGATTTTTTCTTTCCTCTGCCAACTCGTCCTCTAAGCTGATGAAGCTGTGAAAGTCCGAAACGTTCCGCATTTTCAATGAACATTATTGTCGCATTCGGAACATTAACGCCTACCTCGATAACGGTCGTTGAAATGAGTATATCAATATTCCCTGACGAAAATTCACTCATGATCTCTTCCTTATCCTTTGGTTTCATCTTGCCGTGAAGTATCGCCGTCCGGCAGCTCCCCAAAGCGGTCGATCTGAGCTTTCCGGCATATTCCTCTGCGGATTCCAGCTCCATGACCTCGCTCTGCTCCACAAGAGGACATACGATATAGCACTGTTCACCGTCATCAATATGCTTTTTAAGAAAGCCGTATGCCCTTGAACGCTTTGCGCTGTCAATGAGAAACGTATCGACCTTCTGCCTTCCCGGGGGAAGCTCGTCAAGTATCGAAAGATCAAGGTCACCGAATATCATAAGCGCCAGTGTTCTCGGTATCGGAGTTGCAGACATGACCATTATATGCGGGCTTTCACCCTTTGAGATAAGGGCGCTGCGCTGGGCAACACCGAAGCGGTGCTGTTCGTCCGTTATCACAAGCCCTAAATTCTTAAATGCAACGCTGTCTGAAATAAGCGCATGAGTTCCTATGACCAGATCAATTTGTCCGTTTTCAAGCTGTGAATGTATCTTCTTCTTCTCCGAAGGCTTTACCGACCCCGTAAGAAGAGAAACTCTTATGCCGCTTTCACCAAGCAGCTCCGACATGGAATTGAAATGCTGGACTGCAAGGATCTCTGTCGGCGCCATAAATGCACACTGCATACCGTTTTTCACTGCGGTATAGCATACTGCGGCGGCAACGGCTGTCTTTCCCGAGCCTACATCTCCCTGAACAAGGCGGTTCATAGGGTATTTTCCGACTGTCATATCATTTATACATTCGCTGACCGAACGCCTTTGCGCTGTTGTCGGTTCAAAAGGAAGAAGTGAAAAGAATTCCTGAGAATGATCCGTTTTAAGTCTGTTGAATTCCTGGATATCCTTTTGCCTGCCGCCTTTGAGCCTTCCCATGCCAAGCTGCAGCACAAGCAGCTCCTCAAATGAAAGACGTTTTCTGGCAGTTTCAACATCCTCCTGACTTCCGGGAAAATGAATTGCCCTGACAGCAAAATCAAGGCTGCACAGACCATATCTTTCCCGTATTTCCTGCGGGATAGGATCATTCATTTTCGGCGGCAGCATCCGTACAGCCTGAGCTGCTGCATCCTCTATCTGTCTGCTTGTAAGCCCCGCTGTCTGCGGATAAACAGGATGTATCCCCGCCTTATCCATATCTGAAACTGTCGGGGAAGTCATTTCATAGAAATGTCCGTTTTGTTTAAGTGTCCCGAAAAACAGGAATTCTCCCCCGCCGGAAAACTTATCATACAAATAATCCTGATTAAAAAATGTAACAGTCATATGGTCAAGACCGTCGCATACGACCGTTTTGAATATTGTCAGCCCGCCCCTTACCCTTGCGGGACGGTGCGCCTGTTCTATATACCCGCCTATGCAGCAGACCTCACCCAAAGGCGCCTGAGCGATCTTATACGGCTTGCTCCAGTCCTCATAAGTTCTGGGGTAAAATCTTATGAGATCACCGACGCTGTATATTCCGAACTTCTCAAAAAGAGCCGCTTTTTTCTTTCCGACCTTATTTAGAACCGTTATCGGCGTATTGAATAATGACGCCACCCTATCACCCCCGACTGAAAATCATTCTTTCCAAACAGAAATATAATACGGACAGATATTTTCATAACGTCCGTCCTTCATGCGAAAGCCTGCGGGAATAGTTCCAAGCCGGACAAAACCGAGCTTTTCATATAAATGCCTTGCTGAATAATTGCTTTCAACGACCGCATTGAACTGCAGTATGCCGAAGCCAAGCTCTCCCGCCATTCTTATGCAATCCTTTACAAGCATTTCGCCTATATGTTTTCCTCTGCTTTCACTGCTGACGGCATAGCTTGCATTTGATATATGCCCGCAGCGTCCTGTATTATTCGGATGAAGAATATAAAGTCCGCAGATCCTTCCATTCTCCTCGGCTATGGCGGCATATGTCTGAGATGCGAAGAATTCCGCCCCGCTTTTTTCATCAAGCATTTCCTCCTGAGGGAAAGCATTGCCTTCACTAACGACCTCATTCCATATACTTATCATTTCGGGAAGATCTCCCGAAGCATATTTTCTGATCTCCATTTTTTACTCCCATATACCCTTGCATTTCACGCCGGATTCAAGGGCAAGCATTTCAAGATGTCTTATTTCACGACATTCCAAAACAGTATTTATGCCCCTGCTGAGCGATACTGCGTGTTCAGGCTTTGTAAGTCCCACTATAGGGATAACTCCCTTGCTGACAGCCCATGCAATGGCTATCTGTGAAGGATCCATGTCATATTTCTTACCGAGAGAACGGATATAGCCGATAAGCGGCTGGATACGGCGGAACTTTGATCTTCCGAATGAAAGTCCCCTCATTGAAAGCGGAGGGAAGCAGTTTTCCGCATCATAATGCCCCGAAAGCGCACCCTGTTCAAGTATCATATAGCCGAAGAAAAGTATCCTGCGTGACAGACAGTATTCAAGCACCGCCGATTCACGTTCAAGCGTCAGCAGGCTGTAATGGTTCTGAACAGCCGCAAGCGATGAACCGTTTTCACGCAGAATTATCTCCGCAAGACGTATCTGCTCAATATTGCCGTTTGAAAGACCTATACTTCCGATAAGTCCTTCCTTCTGAAGCTGTGCAAGCTCCTTCATGTTTTCTTCAAGATTCTTAGGAAGGTGTAGCCAGTATATATCTGCCTTCTCTGCGCCGAGACGGGAAAGGCTGTTGACAAGAGCGACCCTGTTTTCACCGTTTTTGTATTTCTTTTCAGGAAAATGCTTTGTTGAAATAACAACATCCTTACCCCTGATAAGACTGCCCAGCAGCTTTTCCGATGTACCGTATCCGTATACCTCAGCCGTATCCCAGAAATCAAAGCCATATGTAAAAGCCTTATTGAACGTATTTTTCAGCTGTTCCTCAGAGTAGCTTTTTCCGAAAACTATCTTTCCCCCGTTCTGTCCTTTTCCCCATCCCCATGTACCGATAACACAGGTATTTATTTCTTTATCATTCAAATAGTATTTCATATATATCACCCCTTGATCTTAGCAGTCAGTGCAGATAAGCTTTCGGAAACAGCATTGCTTCCGCCTGCACCATACCAATATAATTTTACACTTATTCACCCTGCCTTGTCAACATATAATAATAACGTCTGCCCCGGTCAGAGCAGACGCATTTGTGTTTTTTGACACAGGGCGGAAAATGTACAGTGATAACACTGCCAAAAAATGCTCCGCTCCGTTTTTTCTCCGTAATACCGATCGTCCTCCCGCAAACCGAAGTCTGAGGGAGGA
>DEHG01000155.1:7496-34131 GCA_002351795.1 Ruminococcaceae bacterium UBA2806
ATATACAAAAGCCCTTGGCTTTTATTGTACAAACCTTATCTTGTATGATTATACAATAAAATTGTGAAAAATTCAATTGTTATTACCAAAAAAATTATATTTCGGCGTTTTAACAATCACGGGGGAAAACTTTTGTGAATTATATAGAGCCGAGATCGGATATCACTATGCCGTCAGGCTGTAAAACACCTTCATCATAAAGATTTGAATAAATTATGCTCCCCTTTGCTTCAACATCGGCGGGAATATCCCCTGCATTGAGATGCACGCATATCCTTCCCGCACGGATATAGCCCAGAAGACGGGGGTAATTTTCATTTATTATATAATCTATCCCTTCCTCGGACAGCTCCCTGAATGTGTTTCTGATACCTGTAAGGCTTGTCACCTCAGAGATGATACCGTCATATTTTCCGCCACTGATATCATCCCACGGCATACACTGACGATTGTACATTGTTTCCTTTCCGTGCATTGCTATTTCGGTCGCATAGTAAATACACGGCGTTCCGGGCATCGTAAGCAGGAATGTCAGCTTCTGCAAAAGCACGTTTTCATTTTTGCACCTGTCAACAGCCCTCTGTGTATCATGAGTATCAAGGAAATTGAAAAGCACCCTTGTTACCTGCTCCGGATAGATACTGCGGCAGTAATTGAACATATACATAAGCTGTACGGTATCAAGCTTTTCATTTCCGAAAAAGTCATTGACACAGCCGCAGAATGGATAATTCATTACAGAATCGTATTCCCTGCTCGTTACCCAGCCAAGAGAATCGTTCCATATCTCACCGAGAAGGAATATATCGGGCTTGACGGCTTTAAGGGATGAATGTAATTCCCTTAAAAATGTATGAGATATTTCATCACCGACATCAAAGCGGATCCCGTCAATATCCCATTCCCTTGCCCAGTAACAGCTAAGATCAGTAAAATATTTCCTTACCTGCGGATTATTGGTATTGAGCTTAGGCATACCCGACCAGAAGGAAAACGAATAGAACCTTGCGTCCTCGGTAGAAAAGTTTTCACGCTTGAAATCCCAGTCGCTCATCTCATCCTTATTGATGAAAAACCAGTCATAATACGGCGAATCCTTTTTCTTTTCACGGACATCCTTCCAGGCAAAGAAATCATAACCGCTGTGATTGAATACAGCATCTACCATAATGCGTATCCCATGCTCATGTGCACAGCGCACAAGCTCCTTCATATCGTCCTCGGTACCGAAATCGGGGTCAATGCAGGTATAATCAATGGTGTCATACTTATGATTTGACGGTGATCTGAATATCGGCGTCATATATATTCCGCCTATGCCAAGCTTTTTAAGATAGGGCAGTCTTTCCGTTATGCCCTTCAGACTGCCGCCGTAAAGGTCTGACCAATGCGGCGAGGTCATATCAGCCCATTTCTTGAACCTTCCGTCATTTTTGAAATCACTGCTGAGAGAAAAGCGGTCGGGCATTATCTGATACCATATTGTATCCTTTACCCATTCAGGCGGGGCAATCACATCTGACGGATTGAGCCACGGAAACTTGAAATACTGCTTTGAAGTCTCCCCGGCTTCCTCCGGTCTGACTATCTTGCTTTCAAACACAATATATGTTTCGTCCCCTGAGCTTACTTCAAAGCAATACTGTATGCGCTTATATTTCGGCTTGAGAACAATGCGCCACAGATAATATCTGTCAAGCTCCATATATATCTGCATTTCGCTTTTTTCTCCGCACCATTCGGGCAGTCTTTTAAGCTCATGTATAAAAGGATCTCCATGGATCAGAGAAACCTTTTCTGCGTCCTTGCCTGTTTTTATGGTAATAACCACTCTTTCATTATCAAGCGCATAATCGAATTCACAATTTGAACGGTGAATAATTGCCGCTAAATCCATAATTACCTCCTTTGCCATGACACTCATGACTGTCATTCTATTTCTGAACAGCGTATTTATCTTGCCCTGTAAGCTTTAAGCTTTGAGATGTTTTTTTGTTCTCGGTGCGTACAACTCCCTTGCTTTTCCATTTGCCGCTTTTCCAGCGAAGGAGCATAAGAATACCTCTGACAAGTTCATCACCGATAATGGCTATCCACAGTCCGTATATACCCATTCCCAGGACAACAGCAAAGATGTATGAGCAAAGCACACTTATCATCCAGTTTGAAAAAACAGCGCACATTGTCGGGAAGAGTACATCCCCCGCACCTCTCAGGCTCGCTATCATGACAAGGTTTGTCGTCCTGCCAAGCTCCAGGAAAATGTTTATCATAAGGATACCTGCGCCGAGTGAAATGACAGCCTCATCCTTAGTAAATATTCCCATAAGCGGATATCTGAAAAGAATTCCTGCCGTACTCATTACAGCGGCAAATATCAGAGCGCTGTAATATGCCTTTAAGCCTTCCCTGTAAGCATGAGCATACTTTTTTGCCCCGACATAGTGACCTGTTATTATCTGTGAAGCCTGACCTATAGCCACTGCAAAAATATAGAAAAACATTGTTATATTCTGTACATAGGTCTTTGTGACAAGCTCTGTTTCGGTAAGATATTTCAGAACGATGGATGTGATGACAAGCTGGGAAAGATTATAAAGAAACGTCTCCATAGCGGACGGTACGCCTATTTTCATCATGTCAATGATATCCTTGACAGGGAACGGATGCATAAGCCTGAATATTGACGGCTTTTCCACACGCCTGAAAAGATACACCATTATCACTGCCGCACCGACGCTGCGGCAAAGCGCTGTTGCAATAGCTGCGCCTGCCACTCCGAGGCGGGGAAATCCGAAAAGTCCGAGAACAAGTATCATATCAAACAGTGCATTGAAGATATTCATGCCCAGCGACATAAACATTGTGACCTTCGTAAGACCATGGTTCCTGATTATTACCGCCGCTGCGCTCAGAAGTGCCTGCAGGAAGATACTGCCGCCGACTATCGAAAGATACTGGCTTGCATATTCCATTACAGTTCCGTCCGCACCGATAAATGACAGTATGGAACGGCTGAATATCAGCAGGACTGCGCTTATCACTACACCTATAACAAAATTGAAGGTAATGGAGATCGCCGCAATTCGTGAAGCATTTTCCTTTTTGCCTGCGCCAAGGTATTGTGAGATCAGGACTGCGCTTGCGCCTGATATTACGGAAAAGACTATTGTAATAATTGATACGGACTGATTCGCTGTATTTACGGCGGACGCAGCAATATCATCATATCTGCTGAGAATAAAAACATCAATAAATCCCAGCAGCATAAACAATGCCGTCTCAACGAATATAGGCCATGCCAGACTGAACAGACTAAGCTTTTTCATTTTCAGACACCCCCCTGAAAAAAACATCCCTTAAAAACAAATTCATCCAATTTTTCCATTTCTTATCTTGTATTATAATAATTTTTATCTTATAATACTAATAGATATCAATTTAAAATTAACACAAAACAATTACGGCTAAGATTACAAAGCATATTGCATATAGTACGAACATAAACACATGATTCCCGCATTCAGGCTGAAAAACTGCGCTGAAGGAGAGGAGCTGTTAATATGCCCGCAATACACGAAACAAAGATACATGGCAAAAAAACATTTCCATATGCCGTATACGGAGGCCGTCTTCCGGACTGGCTTAAAGGCTATCCTCCCCACTGGCATGACGAAATGGAAATAATCCATATGATAAAAGGCGAAATGATCGTAACGATACAGAGCAAGGATTATATGCTCGGCGCCGGCGATACTGTTCTTATCCAGCCGAGGATAGTTCATTCAATACGTCAGGACGGTGAAAAAAAGGCTGATTATTTCAATATTCTTTTCCGTCTTTCTCTGCTTTCGGACAAGAATGATATGTGCGGTGAAAAATACATTGCGCCCATCGAATCGGGTGAAAATATCATACCAAAATATCTTTCCACCGAGGATACTCTCAATATCACGATCTCACCGTTTATCAGAAGGCTCGGAGATATCGAGCTTAGCGGACAGGACGGGCAGGAGCTTCTGATAAAAGCCTATCTGTATGCAGTCATGCATTTCATATGCACCTGCGCCGTACCGGAAAGCATTGAGGAACAGCAGATCAGGATAATGTTTGAAAAGATAAAAAATGCGCTTGATTATATACACAACGATTACAGCGAGGAAATAACCGTAGAAAAGGCAGCTGCGCTTTGTAATTTCTCCACAAGTCATTTTTCAAAAATGTTCCGCCGCATTTTCGGCATCTCCTTCAACAAATATCTTATCAATTACCGTCTTGAACGTGCAGCAAAAATGCTTGCCGAGGAAAACACAGGCGTATCCGAAACAGCCTTTGCCTGCGGCTTCAACAATCTGTCGTATTTTACAAGAGCTTTCAAAGAAAAATACGGTACGACTCCGGCGCATTTTGTTCCGAGATAAGAATAATCACCCGCTTTCAGGCAATACTAAAAGCGGGTGATTTTTTATGACTTTAATTAATTGTTGTGAAAACTGCGTTTATCAGAATGACGGATTTTGCAGTCTTGACTGTATCGGCAGAGTTACTAATCTCTCCCCTACAGGCTGTATCCATATGCTTGAGCGTTCAAAAGCAGATCAGATATCCTGTCCGGCAAAAAACTATCCCGCCGAACCGCTTGTCCTGCAAAGACAGCCCTCTGCGCCTTTTATGCTTCACTCTTCAACATTATCTGATATGGAGCATTTCTGAGCTATCTGACAAGAGCCGCAACTGCATCCCTTATCGTGCGTACACCGATAACATTTATCTGAGTATCCTCTGGAAGGGTAAGATTTTTAAGATTGTGATACGGAAGTATGCATTTTGTAAAACCAAGTCTTGCCGCCTCGGCAACTCTGAGTGCAGCGTGACTTACGGAGCGTATCTCTCCCGTAAGTCCCACCTCTCCGAAGGCAAGAAGATCCTCGGGAACAACTATATCTTTAAGGCTGCTTACAAGCGCAAGGGTCACTGCAAGATCTGCGGCAGGCTCGTCAAGCTTCAATCCGCCTATTACATTGACATATGCATCAAGGCTCGAAAAGTAATATCCGCACTTTTTTTCAAGCACTGCAAGAAGCATACTCATTCGGTTGTAATCAAATCCCGCAGACATCCTCCTTGCATTGCCGTAGCCTGAATTTGTCACAAGTCCCTGTATCTCCGCAAGTATCGGACGGGTACCCTCCATAGAACAGGCAACGCAAGTGCCGCTGACATTTTTCGGCCGTCCTGACAGCAGCATCATTGACGGGTTTTCCACCTCAGAAAGTCCCTTGTCCTCCATGCGGAATACGCCTATTTCATTCGTTGAACCGTAGCGGTTTTTGACTGCCCTCAGTATGCGGTATGACATCTGCTTGTCTCCCTCAAAATACAAAACAGCGTCCACAATATGCTCAAGTACCTTCGGACCCGCAATTGCGCCGTCCTTATTTACATGACCGACAATTATACAGGGAATATCAAGGGATTTCGATGTCCTCATCAGTATATTTGTACATTCCCTTACCTGCGTAACGCTGCCCGGAGATGAACTCAGCTCCTTGAAATTCATTGTCTGTATGGAATCTATCATCACAAGGTCGGGTTTTTCAGCCTGTATCCGGTCAGCAACCGCCTGTACATCAGTTTCCGTCATAACATAAAGATTTTCACAGTTTACTCCGAGTCTCTGGGCACGGAGTTTGATCTGTCTTTTTGATTCCTCACCGGAAATATACAGGATTTTAAGTATTTTCCCCAAATGGCTGCATATCTGCAAAAGTATAGTTGACTTGCCTATGCCAGGATCGCCGCCAAGAAGTACAAGGGATCCCTTTACGATACCGCCGCCAAGCACCCTGTCAAGCTCCGCCGAGCCTGTATAATATCGTGCCTCATCCTCTGTTGTGATATCCGTAATCGGCACAGGCGCAGCTGACGGGCGTGTACGGACAGCTGAAACGGCCTTGCTTTTGCTGAAATTTTCCCGTACTTCCTCGGACATGGTATTCCATTGTCCGCAGCCCGGACATTTGCCGAACCATTTTGCGCTTTCATGCCCGCATTCCGAGCATATATATATCGTCTTTATTTTATCCGCCATTCTGTTCTCCTTTATTCCATTCTATTATCCCGCAGTAAATGGCAAATGCCATCTGTGACTGATATTTGTCACTGCTGAGCTTTCCGGCCTCCTCCTCATTTGAAAGAAAGCCGCACTCAACTATTACAGCGGGCACTTCCGCTTTTTTCAGTATATATACAGAGCCGCCGTCCTTTTTCAGTTCCCTGTGATTATCGGGCTGCAGCAGAGATGTTACGCTTTGTCTTATGCTTTCCGCAAGCTTTTCACTGCGTGGATCGTTTCCCGAATAGAACATCTGTGCGCCGCTGTACTTACTCTGTTCAAATTTATTCTGATGTATGCTGACAAGGACATTACGGCTGTTTTCATTTATAATATGCACACGGTTTTTCATATCCGAAACTTTTTTCTCACGCACCGTAACGGCTGAGCTGTCATATACGGAAACATCCTCTTCTCTTGTCATCTTTACCTCATAGCCGGACATTTTCAGCATATCCCTGAGTTTAAGCGCTATTGCCAGATTAATATTCTTTTCAAGAACTCCGTTTGCGCCTGCGCCGCCGTCCTCGCCGCCGTGTCCTGCGTCGATAACTATAACAGGTCTTGACTGTGCCTGCGTTCCCGCCGTCACAGCCTCTCCTGCATCATTTGCAGAAATATAAAACAATGCCCCGAATAAAAACACACAGATAAGTACCGCAGAATATCTCAGATACGCTTTTAGCTTTTCCACTCTATCACCCCGGTTAATCATATGTATGATCCGGGGATAATATTACATTCAAGAACTTACCTTTGCAGATATGTCCGTCAGCTAACAAATACGACATCCGCCGGAACAGATGTCGTTTTATACGCTTATTCAGATCTGGGCTTTGACGGACCTTTCTGCGGATATCTTATCTTTGGAACGCCGCCGCTGCCAAGCCATGGATCAGCTTCATCCATAGGCAGAGAGTTTTTCTTATAGAATTCTTCCTTGATCTCCACAAGACGGTCAAGGTTTTTGCACAGACGAAGATAAATGTTTTCGAGCCTGTCATCAAGAGTTACCGTACCTATTTTTATATCACGGCGAAGGTAGGTAAGATCCTCACGGAAAAGCATTATCTCCTTTTCAATATTATCTATCAGCATTATAGTATCCATTGCCGTTTCCTGGGCTTCATCTATAACGCCGTGCGCTCTTTGCTCTGCGCTCATCTTGATTTTCACAAGGCTTTCCTGCAATTCATCATAGCGCTTTGCCTTTATGACAAGGCTGTCATACTGCTCCTGCAAATTGCGCTTTTCCTCAAGACGCATATCAAGCTCCTTCTGATATGCCTCAATATCGCTTTCCCTCTGTCCCACTGCTTCCGCAAGCCTCATCTGCGTTTCCTGCAGTGAACGGTACAGCGCATTCCTGGATGCCGTCATCTCAATAAGCGCTATACTTTTATCAGTTGCTTCAAGCTCCGCTTTTTCAAGCTTTCTCTCCAAAAAATCTATCTTCTCTTCCGGAGTCAGTCTGGATTCCGTTATATCAAGTATACCTTCATCCTCTGTTATTATTTCCTCAGTTTCCTTATTTTCTGTTTCATCGTTTCCGATAGCTTTGATCTCATCTGTCATCGGTAACACTCCCCTTCATGCAAAATCCTCGGCAGCCGCTTATTGATTTCATTAATTGAGTTTACTGCGACAATACTATTCTTATGGTTGCCGTATGTAATTATAACATATTTCAACATCATAAATCAACAATTTATACAAAAAATATAAAAAATCAAAATATTACATAAAAACGCAGATCAAAACTATCCCAGACGTCCGAACATTTTTTCTATCTCATATTTTGTCCTGAAAAAATATATAGGTCTGCCATGCGGACAATACCTGATATCAGGATTTTTTTCAAGCTCCATAACAAGATCAATAAGCTCCTCGGGATGACTTTTATTGCCGCCCTTTATTGCTGCTCGGCAGGCAGTATTCGCATATATCCATTCAAGCTTTTCCGAAAGGACAAATTTCCTGTGCCTGCACATATAATCCGCTATCTCCGCAAAGCTTTCCTTTATATCGACCGTTTCCATTATAGACGGAACACTGCGTATAATTATTGTGCGCTCGCCGAAGGGTTCTATTTCAAAGCCTGCTTCCATCAGTACATCCTTGTTTTCAAGCAAGACCTCCGTTTCCTGCTTTTCAAGCGTTACCGAAACAGGCTCAAGAAGCATCTGTGAAGAAAAACCCTCATCACGCTTTTTCAATTTTTCATACAACAGACGCTCATGTGCAGCATGTTTGTCGATTATCATTATACGGTCTTCACCGTATTCAACAATGATATATGTCGAAAAGATCTCTCCTATATATCGTATGGATTTTTCCCGCTTATCATCATCAACGACTGTAACATCCTCACTGCTGACACTTCCCACAGACTGCGGCGGTTCAGGTTCGGGTTCAGGTTCGGGCTTCTGCTTCGGGCTGATATCCAGAACAAGCGCTTCCTCTTCATCCCTTATCTGATCTTCCTCACTGATTTCCTGAACAGGCTCACTTTCAAAAAGCTTTCCTATATCAATTTCCTCCGTCTGAGCTTCATCAGGCTTGGCTTTTTCATCTTCATGCTCATCTATAAGCTTCACATACATCTGTTCGTCCTGTGAGGCAAGCTCTTTAAGCTTATATGATTCCTTGATAGTCAGCCTGCGCTTTTCCAGCGCTTCAACAATCTCTCCAGCGTCATTCTTTCTTTCAGCCTTTGGCCTTCCGTAAGAAAAGCCAAGCTGTGTCGCCTTATCTGTAGGCGGCGCAAGAAGTGACGGCGACGTATATTTCGGAGTTGATGTATTCATTTCCTGTACGATACGGGTATCATACTGCATAACGGCGCTTCTTACCGCATGATATACAGCGTCATATATACGGTTTTCATCGGTAAAGCGTACTTCAAGCTTTGCGGGATGAACATTTACATCAAGCATGGAGCTGTTCATAGTGAGCATAAGTACACAGGAGGGATATTTCCCCACCATTATACTTCCCTTATAAGCCATTTCAAGCGCCGCCATTGCCGTTTTGGAATGTACATATCTGCCGTTGATATAGAACATCTGCATACTTCTGTTAGCCTTTACAGATGAAACAGGCTTTGTCACAAAGCCCTCAACGGTCACTCCGTTCATCTTATATGAAACAGGCATAAGGGCTGCGAAAAAGTCCTTTCCGAATACCTGATATACGGCATTTTCAAGCTTTCCGTCGCCCTGTGTTTTCATTGACTGCTTTCCGTCACGGATAAATGTAAAGCTTACCTCAGGATGTGACAGCGCTATCCTGTCCATCAGGACGGAAACGGCATTGCCCTCACTGATATTTCTTTTCAGGAACTTCATTCTTGCAGGGACATTATAAAAAATATCCCTTACAATTATAGTCGTACCCTTCGGACAGCCTATATTTTCATAGCTTACTTCCTCGCTGCCCTCGATAATATACCGGACACCGAACTGCTCGTCAATATGCCTTGTAAGTATTTCTACCTTTGACACAGCACATATTGACGCAAGTGCTTCGCCCCTGAAGCCAAGCGTATTGATATCGTCAAGATCATCCTGAACGATTATCTTGCTTGTAGCATGACGCAGGAAAGCCCGTCTTACATCATCGGGATGTATGCCTGTACCGTTATCAGTAACACGCATGAAGGTCGTTCCGCCGTTTTGTATTTCAACGGTTATAGAAGTCGAATGTGCGTCAATACAGTTTTCTACAAGCTCCTTTATCACAGAGCCGGGTCTTTCGATCACCTCTCCCGCAGCGATCAGCTCTGCTATATTTTTCGGGAGAACATTTATTATTCCCATTATCTCCCCTCGTTTTAGTCATTGGCATTTAATGACTTCCATTCATTTTTATAAGCTCAAAAAGTATATTCATTGATTCCATCGGCGTAAGCTTGTTTATATCTATCTCGCTGAGACGTTTCTCGATCGGACTTTGCTCCCTGATAAGACTCATCTGAATATCCTGCTCCTCTTTTTTCTTTTTAACAACTCTTTTGGGCGTTTCGCTTTCAAGCTTATTAAGTATCTTTTTTGCTCTCTCTATAACACATTCGGGAAGTCCCGCAAGCTTTGCGACCTCTACGCCATAGGATTCGTCGGCAGCGCCCGGTATTATCCTTCTTAGAAATGTGATATCATCACCATGCTTTATTGCGGCGATATTATAATTCCTTACACCCTTCATCTTATCCTCAAGCACTGTAAGCTCATGATAATGAGTTGCAAAAAGCGTCTTTGCCCCAAGCTTTTTCGGATCGGCAGCATATTCAAGCACTGCCCTTGCAATGCTCATCCCGTCATAGGTCGATGTACCCCTGCCTATTTCATCAAGGATAAGCAGACTGTTTTTTGTGGCTTTTTTGAGAATATATGCCACCTCATTCATTTCGACCATAAAGGTAGACTGTCCCGTTGAAAGGTCATCCGATGCGCCTATTCTTGTGAATACGCTGTCAACAACAGATATCTCTGCGCTTTTTGCGGGAACATAGCTTCCCATCTGCGCCATAAGAACTATAAGCGCAGTCTGACGCATATATGTTGATTTACCCGACATATTCGGACCTGTAATAATTGCTGTGCGGTTTTCTCCGAGGTCAAGCACCGTATCATTTGGCACGAACTGTACCTGATCCATAAGCTTTTCCACAACAGGATGCCTGCCGTCAACTATCTTCATTGAACCGTCGTTTTTCATTACGGGACAGCAGTAGTTATTATCCGCCGCCGCTGTCGCAAGAGACGCAAGCACATCAAGCTCGGCGCAGGCGCAGGCACTTTGTGAAATACGGTCTGAGGCTGCCGCAGTCGTTTTCCTTATCTTTTCAAAGATAACATATTCAAGCTTATTCGCCCTGTCCTTTGCCCCGAGTATGCGGCGTTCAAGCTCTTTAAGCTCCTCGGTGATATATCTCTCACCGTTTGTAAGAGTTTGTTTTCTTATATATGTATCAGGCACCATGCTCTTATATGAATTTGTCACTTCAATATAATATCCGAATACCCTGTTATATCCGATCTTCAGCTTAGGTATGCCTGTCTTTTCTCTTTCTCTTGCCTCTATCTTAGTAAGACGGTCAGAACCGCCGCTCATATCATCCCGCAGCTCATCAAGCTCCTGAGAACAGCCCTCTCTGATGATACCGCCCTCTCTGACGGAAAACGGCGGATCTTCATCTATCGAATTGTCAATAAGCTCCACTATATCGGTCAGCAGATCAATTTTTTCATATGTTTCTTTAAGCAGTCTGCTGCCTGAGCTTTCAATGCTTTTCTTGACATCGGGGAGCTTTTTGAGTGCAGCGCACATAGAACGCAGCTCTCGTGCATTTGCAGAACCGTATACTATCCTCGTTATCACTCTTTGTATATCCGACATTCCCGACAAAGCGTCTCTCAGCTCTGTACGCATACGGACATTTTCATATAGCTCCGTAACTGCATTCTGTCTGCGGCTTATCCTTCCGATGCTTACAAGGGGCTTTTCTATATAACTTTTTATAAGCCTTTTACCCATCGAAGTCCTCGTCTTATCAAGAACTGCTAAAAGCGAGGCTTTTTTATTTTTGCTGTTAAGCGGCTCGGTAAGCTCCAGATTTCTTCTTGTATTATAGTCGAGATGAACATACTGCTCTTCGCTGTATATCTCAAGCTCGTTTATTCTTTGCAGACCGCCCTTTTGTGTGCGTGTAAGATACAGCAGAAGTGCGCCGACAGCGGAAACCGCAGCGGGGCTGTCCTCAATGCCAAGCTCTGCGGGGGTTTTGCCGCCGAACTGCTTTGATATCCTGTTTACAGAATCGCTGTATGCAAAATCCTCATCGTCAAGCATATTGACGCAGGCGGAAAGCTTATCCTTGATAAATGCGGAAAGTGTTTTGAACTTCACAGTATCTCCGCCGATAAGTATTTCACTCGGAGTGTATTTCAGCAGCTCATCCTTGACAAAGCTTTCAGCGTCCTCTGTCCGTGATGATGTAGCGTACAATTCACCCGTTGAAACATCGCAGAATGCCAGACCTGTCTGTGCATTTCTTGTAAATACCGAGGCTATATAGTTATTGCTTCCCTCTTCAAGCATACTCTGCTCCATAACGGTGCCCGGGGTAATAACTCTTATTACATCTCTTTTAACAAGCTTTTTTGTTTTTGAAGGATCCTCCATCTGCTCGCAGACTGCGACCTTATAGCCCTTTGATATAAGCTTTGCGGCATAACCTTCATAGCTGTGAAAGGGAACGCCGCACATAGGCGCACGTTCCTTCATTCCGCATTCCTTTCCCGTCAGAGTCAGATCAAGCTCTCTTGAAGCTGTCTTTGCATCCTCAAAGAACATTTCATAAAAATCTCCGACACGAAAAAAGATGATGGCATCCTTATAATTTTCCTTTACACTGAGATACTGCTGCATAAGCGGCGACAGTATCTCCTGCGGCGAGCCGCCATTCCCTTTATTTATCAATTATTTCACCTGTCCCGTAATTACAGCCATGATCCTGAGTGCCGCCCTGCTGACTTTCACAGATCAGCCGCATCCGCCGCAGGCAGCACAGCTTCCTGTACATTCAGGCATATAATCTGTAGTATCCGGATCTTCACCCTCGGAGCACTGCTTTATTATTGCCGTGATCCTTGCCATAAGAACATCAAATCCATCCTTTGCGTCATTATAGCCTATCATTCTTTCATTTGTCATGATCTTTGCATAGACCTTACGCATTTTTTCGTTAAGCGTTCTGATCTTTGCATTGTCTCTTTCATCCTCATCCTTTGAAGTCTCTATGCTGATATCGGTGCGAACCTTATCGAAATCATCAATAAGCCTTTGCAGCTCCATATCCTCATCGGCAGCCTGCTTTGCGGCATGATATGCAATATAAGCTTCTTCCTTCTGAAGCTGTCTGCCAACTTCTCTTACAAGTTCTATAATATCCTTATTTTCCATTTTCTTTTACTCCTCTATCAATAATATTTTTCTGTCAACAGCTGAACTCCTTATAATTGCCGAGGAATGTAAAATCCACCAGTTCCTCAGACAATGCGCCCATCAGCTGAAGTATATCGGGCTGCGATACCGAGCCTGCGAAATCAAGATAGAAAACATATTCAAACTGCTTTCCGGGAACAGGACGGGATTCTATCTTTGTAAGATTAAGTCCGTGAAATGCAAAACGGCAAAGAGTTCCGTAAAGCGATCCTGTTACATGAGGCAGCGCAAAGCTCAGACTTATCTTATCGGCGTCAGGCTCTATATACATTGTTTTTGTGATAACAATAAACCGTGTTGTGTTTTCCGGATTGTTCTGGAATCCTCTTCTGAGTATCTCCATTCCGTAATTTTCTGCGGCATCCTCCGAGCATATCGCTGCAATATCATTATCCCCGCTTTCGGAAACAAACTTTGCAGCCTGAGCTGTGCTTACAAAGGGCTTAAAACTGATATTCTTGTTAGCGCCAATAAAATCCGAGCACTGCAAAAGCGCCTGATCGTGAGAATAGACCGTTTTTATTGCTGTAATATCAGTTCCGGGCTTTGCCGCAAGACAATGATCCACCTTGATATCAGCTGCTGCCGCTATCGAAAAGCGGTATTTCAGCATAAGATCATAAACCGCAGTTACAGAACCTGCCGAGCTGTTCTCTATCGGTATCACGCCAAAATCAGCCTGACCGTTGAGCACCGCTTCAAAAACCTCTTTGAACGGTGAATAGAATACAGGCTGATGTCCCGGGAATATCCTGCGGGCAGCCTTATGCGAATAAGCTCCCTCTGCACCGAAGCAGGCTATCCTGATATCCGGATCATCGAAAGGAATTGTCTTCTGCGCTGAATTTATCCTGTTTTTAAGCTCCGTGCCGCTGCCGAGAACATCATGCTGCAATGCACGGCTAAGCTCCATTATGGAAAAATAAAGCAGTCTTGCGCTTTTGCCGTACACTCCCGCCTTTTGCTCCACGCTGTCGAGTATCTGTTTTTCACGTTCAGAGTTGAATATCTCAATGCCGTTTTCCAACTTATACTTTGCAACAGCCTGTGAACAGCTCATTCTTTTTTTATAAAGCTCTATAATTTCATTGTCTATGCTGTCAATTTCATTTCTTATATCTTTAAGCTCCATCTTTTTCCCTTCCTTATGAATAGGTCAGCTCCCGTATCCTCCCGAGCCAAAAAGCTCCGTGACTGCTATCGCTGCCGCCGCTTCGATCACCGGAACAGCTCTCGGAACGATACACGGGTCATGACGTCCCTTAATTTCAAGCTCCGAATCAGTCCCTTCGGTAAGATCAACGGTTTTCTGAATTCTTGCGATCGAAGGAGTCGGCTTTATTGCCGCCCTGAATATCAGCGGCATACCCGAGGTTATACCGCCCAATATACCGCCGTGATTGTTTGTGCGTGTCCTGACATTACCGCCGTCATAGAAGAATTCATCATTGTTTTCACTGCCCCTCATTTCAGCGGATCTGAAGCCTGCGCCGAATTCAATTCCCTTTACAGCCGGTATTCCGAAAACAATGGAAGATATTATATTCTCCGCCCCGTCAAACATCGGTGAACCAAGACCTGCCGGCAGTCCCGTTACGGCACATTCGACTGTACCTCCGATACTGTCAAGCGAAAGTCTGCACTCTTCGATCAGCGCCCTCATTTTTTCCTCTTTTGAATGGTCAATAAGGGAAAATGTCTCGGTACTAAGCCTTTTCATAAGTTCAGCGGGAATACTGACCGGATCAAAGCCTTCGTCCTTTATTGTTCCGACTGATGAAATATGGGCGGCAATATCTACCCCTCTGTCCTCAAGTATCTGACGGCATACGGCTCCCGCAAATACGATCGGCGCTGTAAGCCTTCCCGAAAAATGTCCGCCGCCGCTTATGTCATTGAATCCGCCGTACCTTACAAAGCCTGTATAATCCGCATGTCCGGGTCTGGGGCGGGAAAGAATATTTCCGTAATCTCCCGAACGTGTATTTGTATTGAGTATCAGGGCGCAAAGCGGCGCTCCGGTCGTCGTATCATTAAGTACGCCCGATATTATCTCAGGTATATCCTTTTCAAGTCTTGGGGTAGCAGTCTTGTCACGTCCGGGCGCTCTCCTTGACATCTGAATATATATCCTGTCCATATCAAGCCTTTTGCCTGCGGGAAGTCCGTCTATTACAACTCCTATGCCCTTGCCGTGGCTTTCACCAAAAACTGATATTTTTATCGAATTACCCCATGATGACATCCGCTTTCCCCCCTAACATTTTCATATCATCAAAAAATCCCGGATAGGATTTTCTTATGCTTTCCATATCCGATATTTCTATCTCACCGTCACAGCAGCATGATGCCGACGCAAGCGACATAACTACTCTATGGTCATTATACCCCTTTGCAAAGCCGCCGTGAAAACGTCCGACGCCTTTTATAACAAGCCCGTCATCAGTTTCTTTTATATCTGCGCCGAGCCTTGACAGGCCATCACACATTGCCGCAAGCCTGTCACATTCCTTTATTCTCAGACGCTCTGCGCCCCTGATAACTGTCGTGCCCTCAGCCAGAGCTGCAGCAACACTAAGTGCAGGCACCATATCGGGAATGTCAGAAGCATCAAGCTCTATGCCGTGAAGCTTTCCCGGACGCATTATAAGCCTGTTATCCTCAACTCTGATATCTGCGCCGAGTCTGCGGTATACATCTACACAAGCCTTATCTCCCTGAGTGCTGTCCTGTCTGAGATTGTCTATCGTTATTTCACTGCCGATAGCTGCCGCCGTCATAAAAAACGCCGCCTGCGACCAGTCGCCCTCTACGGTAAAATCTCCTGCGGTGTAGCTTTGTCCTCCGGGGATAAGCCAGCCGTTTTCCTTCGGTATTATGCTGATACCGAAATCCTTCATAACGTCTATCGTCATATCAATATATCCTACAGACTGTGCCTTTGTTGTAAGTCTGATCTCACTGTCACCCTCAGCAAGCGGCAGAGCAAGCATCAGACCTGTTATGAATTGTGAACTGATATTTCCCGGCACCTCATACAGACCGCTTTTAAGCTTACCGCTGATTCTGAGCGGCAGTCCGCCTTCGGTAATACAGCTTACACCTTTTTCCGGCAGGCAGTCTGTATATACTCCTATCGGGCGCTGCGGCAGCTTTCCGTGTCCCTCAAAGCTTGTCTCTATTCCTCCCGCAGCTGCAACAGGGATAAGGAAACGAAGTGTCGAGCCGCTTTCTCCGCAGTCAAGCTCCGCTTTTTTTACGGAAAAGATCCCGCTGCCGTCAACCGTCAGTTCATTGCCTGAAAGACTGATCTTTGCTCCGAGTTTTTTCATACATTCTATTGTAGCCGTAATATCAGCGGAAAGATCTACAGGCTTTATCCTGCTTATGCCCCTTGACAATGCGGCGCAGATTATCGCCCTGTGAGAAACGCTCTTTGAAGGGGGAACGGATACAGTGCCGCAAAGCTTTTTCGGGTATATTTTTATGTTATGCATTTATCCCATCCTTTAAATACAATGCTCCGCCGGAGCGGAGCAGATATCATTACTCTGTTGGTTCATCAAGTCTGCGTATCGCTTCATAAACCCGCTGACAGTTGTTTTCATCAAAGTATTCGTAAAAGTCCTCTATCCTCTTAACATACTCATCAGGATCTGAACAGTCATTTTCAATCATCTTTATCATCTCATCAACGGTGGTTTCAAGATCATAGCATACCGGCCCGAAACCGTTGTCCTCATAGCTGAAATATCCCTTTGTATAGGAATGTTCGCCTGAGAAGAATTGCTCCTTGTCAAACTGTGAATATACCATCGGCTTTTTCAGATAAGCGAAATCAAAGAATACGCTTGAATAATCTGTTACTAAAAGCGCTGATGTTGTAAACTCCTTCTGATAATCAACATATCCGTGATTGATGTCGAATACATCATTAGGCGTGAAGTCTATCCACTGTTCGCTGTGTATCGGGTGCATACAGAGAACGCCCTTGTATCCCTTTTCCCTCATGCAGTCGCAAAGCTTTTTATCGTTGATAAGAGAATTGTAGAATTTGAAATATTCCGTTTCCCTGAACCCTTCAAAGTAAATGCTTTCCGTTGTTCTCGGGTCATAGCTTCCCTTTATGCTTTTTCTCCATGTCGGGATTATAAGCACCTTTTTCTCGACCGGATTCGTTTTTTGCAGTCTCAAAAGATTATCATGTCTCGGGAATCCTGTCAGAACGGGAACATCGGGTCCGTAGCTGTAGCCCGGCTCCAGGAACGACTTCTGTTCGGGCTTGCCTGCGGTAACTATCATATTCATATTTTTATTGAATTTGTTTATCCATTCGGAAATATCATCCTTTGTAATTCCATGCTGTAGGAATACATAATCAAAATTGTAAAGGTCGCAAAGATATTTCCTGTCCCCGCCGAATGCATTTATGACATATTCGCTTCCGCTTGAAGAGATCATCTTATCCGCTAAAAGTGAATACAAGCGGTACTGCGGAGTATTGTAGGGAATGACCTTCCCTATCTTTTTCATCTTATCAAAATCGGGGCTGTTCTTATCAATATAGTAATATACGTCAACATCTTTAAGTCCGAGAGAATTGATATATCTGAACATATGCTCGCCGTTATCATTTGCCTTATCCGTCCTGTCGGAAATAAGCCATATCTGCTTATCCTTTTTCTTCATAAGGCTGTAAAGTCTGCGGTATTTTATAAGATATCCCCTGTTGTTCTTTTTAAGCTGTTCACGGTAGAAAGTCTCATATTTTCTGTGGAGTGACTTTGAATAGGGATGTACGGCAAGGCATTTTCCCGACATTTTCAGCAGGAAATCCTCTTTTGCATAATATCCGCCCCAGATGGGAGGTATGTGGGCGAATTTGCCCATTGATGTATAAATAAGCCTTTTGTTTTCGCCGTAACGGAATATAAACTGTATCTTCTGCTCCTCGCCCTTTTTCAGCGGGATAACAAGCTTAATTGCCCTGCCTTCCTCCGCAACGCCGAACATATTCACAAAATCAAAGGACGGCGCATGATAATAAGTCGGCGTATATATCTCATCGCCTATCTGTGCAAAATACTCATAGCTGTCCCTTGCCAGCCAGCAGTTATCCTTGCCCTCAAGATAGAGTATGCCGTCACGGATCTCTGTAAAGAACCATATGATATTCGTTTTTGCATTTGCAAGGTTCAATGCGGAAAGGTTATTATAAAGCAGGTTTCCGTGGTCATAGACCAGATCCTTGCGTACATCCCTTCCGTATTTTTTATTAAGACAGAACATCTTCATATTCATGAACATTTCCTTCTGCTTGAAGATAACTCTGTCATTCATCTGCTTTATAAGCCCCTCGATAAGGTCACAGTAACGCTTGTAATCATCCTCATCAAGATATTCCCATACCTTTTTCTTCAGACGCCATGAAAGGTCATACATTACCATATACTGCACGAATAATTCTATCTTGCCGTATTTCTTCATGGACAGATCAAAAATATGCTGATGAAAATACACGGGCGTATCAAAATAATAGCTTTCGCTTTTCAGCTCATTCTGCAAAGCAGAGCTGTCGTCCTGACGCTTTCTGTAAAGCTGAACTGCCTCACGGCATACGCCGAGCATACATTTTTCAAGGATTATCGTGCTTATGAAGCAGGCATCCTCACCGTATTTAAGCTTTGTGGAAAAGCGTGTATCGCCGATAGCCTCATTTTTGATAAATGCGCCTGTAACATCCATCTGAATGAATTCGTACTCATCCCTGAGATCGACCATCTTTGTGGTATTGAATTTATAGTCAAGAGTATGATAACCTGTCTTAGCGTCAAAGAATTTCTTTCTTGCGCCGACAACATCCGTTTCATCATAATGACTGTCAAAAAACTCCCCTGCCGCTTTAAAGGCATCCGCCTCCCAGCAGTCATCCGAATCAAGGAAATTAACATATTTCCCTCTGATAAATGGAATAGCCGCATTTCTTGCCGAGCTTACGCCGCCGTTTTCCTTATCTATATATTCTATATTGTCAGGATATCTGTCACGATATTCCTTACAGATATCTCCGCTGCCATCGGGACTTCCGTCATTGACAAGAATTATCTGTATATTCTCTCTGAAGCCTGCATCCTGTGCAATAACGGAATCAAGCGTTTCACGCAGATATTTTTCAACCTTGTAGACAGGTATCACAACAGTAAATTTAAACTCATTTTTAGCCATATCAACCTCAGAAAGTCAGATCTCCGCTTCAAGCTTATTTTATATAATTTCCGTTATGCTCTCATATATTCTCTTACAGCAATGTGCATCATGATAGGGATAGAACTGTTCGATCCTTTCAAGATATTCACTGCTGTTTTCACAGCCGCCGCTGATCTCTTTTATTATTGCCTTAACGGTTGATCTGAGATCATAGCATACAGGCCCGAAACCGTTTTCTTCATAGACAAAATAGCCCTCGCTGTATGTATGCTTCTTATAGAAATCCTCTCTGTCAAACTGGCAGTATATAACGGGCTTTTTCAGATAGGCAAAATCAAAGGCTACGCTTGAATAATCCGTCACAAGCAAGGCATCATCTACAAATTCCTTCTGATAATCAACAAAGCCTTCATTTACCTCGAAAACATCATTTCCTGTGAAATCCCTGCACTGCTCGGAATGCATCGGGTGCATACACAATACTCCGCTGTAGCCGTTTTCCTTCATTGCCGCTGTCAGCTCGGGATCGTTTATAAGAGCATTATAGAATTTAAAAAATTCCGTTTCCTTGAATTTATCGTAATAAACGCTTTTATTTGTTTTCTGATCGTAACTGCCCTTAATGCTTTTCCTCCATGTGGGAATAATAAGTATCTTTTTCTTAGGCTTATGACGTCTGCTTTTCTTGTAAAGGTTGTCATACCTTGCAAGTCCGGTCAGAGTAACATGATCCCTTTCCAGACAGTAATCCCCGTTTACAATTGACAGATATTCAGGCGCCGCCGCCGTTATCATAAGACGTATACTCTTATTGAAGCGGTTGAGCCAGCCCGACATATCATCCTTTATTATCCCGTGTTTCAGATAAATAAAGTCAAAATGGATAATATCCGTAAGATATTTTTTATCATCTCCGAACGGATTGAAAAGATAATCGGACGCAGTGGAAGAAATGATCTTATCCGCCATAATAAACATTATAGGATAATCAGGCGAATCATAGGCTACAACCTTTCCGTATTTCTGCATTCTTTCATAATCGGGACAGTCGGAATTGATATTGAAATACACCTCTATCTTTCTGTGATGGTGCTTGCTCAGGTAACGGAAGAAATGCTCCCCGTTATCATTTGCCACATATGTACGGTCGGATACCATCCAGACCTCTTTTTTCTGCTGTGCCTTTAGTTCAAAATATTTCTTTCTCAGCTCAATTATATCCTCTTTGCCCTCTGCCGTCAATACCTCACGATATGCCTTTTCAAGCTCTTCTCTTTTTTCCTTTGTATTCGGATATGACATAAATGACTTGTCATCTCTTGTAAGTATTATCGCATCCCTTGCATAATACCCGCCGTCCACCTTCGGCAGATGAGAAAACTTTCCAAGGGATGTATATATCTCGCTCGTCTTATCCTTGAAACGGTAGAAAAAGCTTATCTTCTGCGGCTTTTCCCTGTTCAGGTGAAATTCAAACACTACCGCCCTTCCCCTGTTCACAGGGCCGTCCATTGTCACCAGATCGAACTTCTTGCAGTAAAAATATGAGGGGTAATAGATCTCTCCGCCGACCTTTGCATAATAATTGAAATCGTCGCCCCTCATCCAGCAGTTATCCTTGCCTTCGATCCTGAGGATATTCCCCCGTATCTCAACATGATCCCAGATAAGCAGGGTCTTTGCCTGTTCAAGGTCTATGGTCATGAAATCCTTATACATGATCTTGCCCTCCGACCAGGTAAGATCCTTCCTTACATCATGATCGTATTTCAGCGACAGGGCATACATTTTCATATTCATATATATGCTTCTCTGACGGTAAATTATCTTATCGTCGATCTGCTTTATAATATCCGTTATTACCTGTGAATACTTTTCATATTTATCCTCAGGGAGCAGTTTATATACAGGCTTTTTCAGCCTTGATGTTATATCGAACATAACGACATACTGGATAAATCTTTTTATCCTGCCGAATTTTTTCTTTGAAAGCTCAAACAGATAACGGTGCATAAGCTCAGGTACGGCAAAATAATAATTATCGCTTTCATCCTGCATCTGCAAGGCGGAAGTGCCGTCCGTTCTCAATCTGAAATCATGGACAGCCTCTCTTACAATACCGATGGTATTCTTTTCCAGCAAAATCGTATTTATAAAGCGTGTATCCTCGCCGTGGCTCAGCTCAGTGCAGAATTCCATTCCCTTTACTGCCTCAGTCTTTATAAGAACGCTTGTAACATCCGTCTGAACCATATCGAATCTCTTATGCAGATCTGCGACCATCGTTTTATTGAATTTATAATCAAGCGCATGATATCCGCTTCCGCCGTCAAAAAGCTTTTTTCTTGCGGCTGCGGCGTCCGTTTTATCGCCGTTCTTTTCCATGAAATCAAACAATATCCTCAGAGCGTCCCTTTCCCATTTATCATCGGAATCAAGGAAATTGACATATCTGCCCTCTGTTTTTTTCATGCCCGCATTTCTTGCAGCGCTTACGCCAAGGTTTTCCTGCTCTATATATACGACATTATCGGGATATTTTTTCAGATATTCCATGCATATCTCTCCGCTTTTATCCGTACTGCCGTCATTGACAAGGATAAGCTGTATGTTTTCAAAGCCTATACTCTGACCGATAAGCGAATCCACAGCCTCCGGCAGATATTTTTCCGTATTATAGACAGGCATTACAACCGATACTTTAAACTTATAACCGCTCATATTCATACCTCAGAATCATTATTTTTCAAATTCGCTTTTTTCGGGCAGCAGCTTTTCAAACGCATCAATTACCTGCTGCTTCTGCAGCTCGAAATCCTTTGTATTTACCGTATCATTTACACATATAAGCTTATATCTACCGCTTTCTATAGATTCAAGGGCTTCATCCCAGATATTGTCCTTTATATGAAAGCACCTTCCGATAGACAGACCTCTCGGTATACAGGTACCCTCCGCAAGCTGCCAGAATTTCATAAGCCACTGATTGCAGTTCGATTTGGTGCGGAATTTATCAAGGCAGGTCTGATCGAGCACCTCGCCCTCTTCATTCCATATCTTTATAAAGGTTTCTTTAAGAAAATTGCTCGGCAGATGATTATAATACATTCCCGGAAACCACGGCCACATATTGAGCGCCCTTGTCTTTATTACCCTTTTCACACCGTTTTTAAGGCTGAACCATTTTCTGCCGTCCTTTTTCATGCATTGTTTCTTATCAAAATGGGTATTGATAAGCTCGATATCATTGCCGTTGAAAAAGCCTGCGCTTTTCTTTGCAAAAAATATGCAGTCAAGACCATATGTATCCATAGGGTGCCCGTCACGGAAAAAGTCCTCGGGCTTTACATGATCCGTAATAAACATATCGTCATTGAAATATACAAAGTTATTCGCAAGACCGGGTATCCTGTGCATATTCAGTTCAATAGTATGCGAATTGAATGTAGGCAGGTATTTTGCCGGTATATAATCCGTATGATTCACGATATGCAGCTTGGGGTTATCGGTATTGAGCCACTTGGGAAGATGCCCCCATGTGATGAAATGTATCTTTCTCACCCACGGCGCAAATTTTTCCACTCCCCTGAACCAGTACCTCAGATTGTTCCAGTCACGGAAACGTACCTCAGCAGACCCCTTTGACGGACGTTTATCGAATTTATCCTTTTCCGCCCTCCATGCCGGGTCATTGCCGTCCACCCATGCAATAACAAAATCTATATCGTTTATCTGATGAAATATTTCCTCTTCTGTCAGCTCATCCTGCTCGTCATATTCTTCCTCTTCTTCATCCTCATGAGCCTCGGTATATCCCTCATCATCAATATCATCGAAATCCTCAAGCTCGTCAAATTCAAATCCGGACATATTCCACCTCTTTTATTTTTGCCGTCAGCAATCACAAATTGCTTCATAATTGCGTTTACAATTATTCATATCGTAAAGATCAAAAAAGCCGTCATGCTTACTGAGATATTCCTGCGGGTTGACAAAATCCTCATGCGCCGCCCTTTCAAGCTCCTCAAGGGCAGCATCCGCATCATAACAGACAGGTCCGAAGCCGTCCTTTTCATAACTGAAATAGCCCTCGGGATACTGTCCCTTACGGAAATCCTCATAATCAAACTGATAATACATCAGACGCTTTTTCATATATGCAAAATCCATTGCTATGCTTGAATAATCAGTGATAAGATAAGCCGAGCTTTTCAGCAGCTCCTGCACGTCATATTCCGGCCATTTTGCAACGGTAATATTATCGCTTTCAATATCAAAGTATTCAAGGAAGCTCTGCATATCCCTGTGAGGATAAAATATCATATGCAGATCATTTTCTTTAAGTATATCATGCAGTCTTTTATTATTCAGAAAGCTGCTCCAGCCCCTGTAATAATTTGTTTTTGTAAATTCAGAAACATCCTCTATCTCATCTGAAGCCGAGGTCGGAGTTGCGATCCAGCTTCTCCATGTCGGCATAAGCAGAACCTGACGGGGAACGACCTTCATATCATGCAGATTGTCAAGCCTGCAAATTCCAAGCTCCTTCACCCAGCCGTCGGGATAGCCGTATTTTTCGCTGACATATTTCCATTCACGGTAAGTACTGCATACAAACATACGCATCCTTGTTTCATTATAATACAGCCACGGCATATCGTCCTTGATTATGCCGTGCTGCAAAAATATCCTTGTATTTTTTATTATTCCCCGCACCTCAAGCACATAGCATACCGCAGCATTGGGCTTTCCGCCCTTCTGCGAGCTTATATTATACTTTGCACTGAGATAATATATCCAATGCCTGAGACTTCCGTAATGCACCGTTTCTCCTAAATTCCTGACACGGGAATAATCCGGAGAATGTTTGTTTATTGCATAGACAGCATCCGTTTCCGGATGCTGCGCTCTTATATACTTATAGAGATGATAACCGTTGTCCCTCGCCTCATTTTCGTTATCGCATATCAGCCACAAATTTTTTCTGCGGCGGCGGTATATGAGCGAGCATGGCAGCGCAAGCAGAAATTTGAATATATGTCCGATATCTGCGGGACGTACTCTTTGCAGCTTCTGAAAAAAAGTTTCAGCCATATAAACCTCACATCAAAGAACATCGGGAAGATCTTTCCTGAGACGGTTATAATTATAAATGCCTATGCCGATTATTATTGCAAATTCAATAAAGAAAATGCCGTTTTCCCAAAGCGGATGGAATGTAATGCCGTTTTTGGCGATCATCTTGACAGCATTGGGATCGCTGAGGTAGGTCTTTGGCTCCTCCCAGAACCAGCAGTTGCAGACAAGACATTTCCTGTATGCATTTACAAAATATGTCAGCGGGTTGAAAAGAAGAATTGTTCTTATGACCTCGTTTTTAAGCGTATATGAATCATAGCATATTGCCGAAAGCCAGAACAGACCCGACATTATCGTATTGATGAAGTTTGAAAAGTCCTTGCTGAATGCACACATCGGCGCTATCGACCACAAAAGCGCCAGGAAGAAAAAGAACATCATCGGCGATATAATAAATATCTGCAGATTATAAACGCTCGGCGTAATGCCGCCCGCAAGCGTTATATACAGATAACACAGAGACAGCAGGAAGATATGGACATAATATTTTGACAGACTTGTATAGGTCATAATTACCGAAACGGGGAATGATACCTTATTTACAAACTGCCTGTTATCGGCAATGGATTTTGACCCTCTTGATATCATTTCGCTCATAAAGAACCATGCCACAAAGCCTGACATCAGAAACAGAAAATAATCCATTCCCATTTCCTTTTTATTGCTGTCGCCTCTGAGTATCGAAAAGGCGAACCAATACACAAAAAGCTGGAAAAGCGGCTTCATCAACGCCCACAGAGGGCCTATTACAGCGCCCTTATAGGTCTTTATCAGATCTTCCTTTGCAAGCATAAATGTCTGCTTCATGAACCCGCTGTGTTCCTTAGGTATCTGCACAAGGTATTCCTTCAGCTTGGCAAAAAACAATTCAGCCTTGCTTTTTCTCTTTATTACAACATCCGTCATATAAAAACCTCCGTTTGAGTTTCATGGATCAAGAATAAACTAAAACAAATATAAACCATAAAACGACAACTGTCAACCGTCAACTGATAATTCTCCGCTGACAACTTTTCTGACCTTCTCAATTTCATTCTCTGCCGTTCCGTCAAGACTTTTTTTCCACCCCGGCAGCATAATTATCCCGACCAATGTACCGGATCCGTATACTATATGGAGCAGCGGAAAAATAAACGGCAAAAGCAGCATATACAAGCTTTTATGCTCTGTAGTAACGACTGCCGCCGCAGTCATGACGATATCCGCAAGCCCGTAGGCAATACACAGGGCATACAGCGGCAGCGCAAGCCACCATATTCCCGAAACGACACTTACTATTTCAAGCGCCGCACAGATTATAATTGCAAGCACAAAGCAAAACGGTACAAAATGGTAAAGCGACAGACATCCTGGACATTTTCCGAGGGTAAGTCCTATCCATTTGCCGTTGCCGTATTTTTGTCCAAGCATTCCCGAAAGATCCGGTCTTATATTCTGATAAGATATTATATCATCACTCTGACAAATTTTAAAGCCATTTTGTCTGATACGGTAATGAAGTTCATTATCCTCAGTTCTTCCGAGGGAGATATCAAAGCCTCCTACCTTTGCAAAGACCTCTCTGCGGTATGCGCCATGGAAAAGGGAATTGACATATCGTTTTCCACCGCCTTTTCTGCGGTATCCTGCGATAGAGCTTCCGAACATCGAGCTTTCAGCTGCCAGCAGCATTTCACGATAAGGAGTCGGTTCATCAATATTATTTGGTCTTGCGCCGCCGCACACATATTCGCCTTCATTGATAAGACTGACATTTTTTTCTATAAAGTCAGGCGGTATACTTGCATGGGCGTCAAGTCTGATAATAATATCTCCCTTTGCAGTCATAATTGCGGTATTCCATCCGTATGACTGTATTTTTCCGGGATTGTCAGCTATTCTGACGGAAAGATAATCCTTTTCATATTTTTCCCTGAAAGACATAAATTTATTTTTGGTATTATCGGTAGATAAGCTGTCAACAAAGACAAGCTCTGTTCTTTTCTTATCAAAGCTCTGTGCAAGAATGTCCCCGAACAGATGATCCAAAACGTTTTCCTCATTATATGCTATTATACACAACGAGACGGTATTTTCTTTTACGTTTTCCATTCAGTGCCTCCCGGAATTCATCTTTTCCCTACACCATATATTATAGTAACACCTTCCCCATTTGTCAACAACCGGCGA
>DEHG01000112.1:0-16929 GCA_002351795.1 Ruminococcaceae bacterium UBA2806
TTCCTACTGTTCCTGCTGTTCCTCTGTTCCACCCTGTTTTTATACTGCGCCCGCTTTCCCGTTTGAAGCACTGCGGCAAAAATAATTTCTGTTGCCTGCGAAATTGACATAAACGCTTGATATTATTGAAGATGTGTGTTAGAATAAGATGTGTATTTGTATGAGTCCGGTCATACATTCATATCTGAACAGAAAATTATCTCATTTTCGTATATGATTTTTATTACTCAATTACTCAATTGAAAGGAAGTTTCTGTATGGTATATCTTTTTCTTGCACAGGGTTTTGAAACCGTTGAAGCGCTTGCACCTGTGGATATCCTCAGACGGGGAAAGGTCGAGCTTAAAACTGTCGGCGTCGGCGGAAAAACTATAACAAGCTCACATGGAGTTGAGGTAACAGCCGATATAACTATTGATGAAATGATTCTTGATAAAAATACCGAAGCCGTTATCCTTCCGGGCGGTATGCCGGGAACGGTCAACCTCGGCAATTGTCAGGATGTTATAAATGCAGTTGCTTACTGCGCTGAAAATAATATACTTATCGGCGCTATCTGTGCCGCACCTTCGATCTTGGGTCAGATGGGTCTGCTTAAAGGAAAAAGAGCTGCCGCTTTCCCCGGCTTTGAGGACAGCCTTAAAGGCGCCGCAAATATCGGCGGCTTTGTGGAAAAGGACGGCAATATCATCACTGCCAAGGGTATGGGCGTAGCAACGGAATTCGGTCTGGAACTTCTCGCCGCCGTCAAGGGAAGAGCCGCAGCAGAATATGTACATTCGGCTATCCAATGCAGAAACTGACAGACGATAAAAACAGAATACGCAGCGAATGTAAACAAAAAAGACTTGCAATGAGTCCCCATGATAAGTCTGCGGCGGACAGCGTTATTTTTGAAAAAACATGGGACATTATCAGAACAGGAACGGATATGCTTTACTGTTATGTTTCATCTCCGCTTATTGAGGTCGATACGCTCAGACTTATTGATACTGCCCTTGAAAAGAATATCCCCATAGCCGTCCCACGATGTGTAAAGGGTACATATGAACTCTCGCATTACATTATAACAAGCCGAAGTCAGCTTATGAAGGGTCATTTCGGCATTATGGAGCCTGACCCTCTTGTATGTGACAGAACAGACGCCCCCCATGACGGAATATGCATCGTGCCCGGTCTGGCTTTCTGTGAAGCCGGTATAAGAATGGGATACGGGAAAGGATATTATGACCGTTTCCTTGAGAATTTCAGAGGACTTAAAATAGGTCTTTGCTATGAAAATTGTTTTTATAATGAAACACTTCCCCATGATGAACATGACGCTGTGATGGATATGATTATTACGGAAAGAATGGTGCGGCGGATCAGCAAAACTGATTGACCGCCCTGCAAATCAAAAGGAGGAAAGCCCGCTGATGGATAATGAGCTTGAACAAAAAAGAAAAGAAAAGGTTGAAGGCTTTAAAATAAGCTTTAACGATTATGATGATATTCCCCAGGAAAAGACAGGCACAGCCGGCAGTATCTCATCATCTGAAACTCCCGAAATCAGGAGCGATGAGGGAATACCCGCTGAACATCATGTGCATTATGACTCAGAGGAAATAACAAGCTATAGTGACGATCCTGCCGGGATCAATGAACAGCTTCTCGATAAAGACGAGCTTCGTGCCGCAAAGCGTCTTGACCGCAAGCGCAGCAACAGAAAAGCCAGGAAAAACCGTGTGATATTCCGTACTATATGGTTTACAATGATACTTTTTGTATCAATAATCACAAGTGAGTTCCTTATGGTCGGCGTAAATGATATGCTTGCCGTCGGCAGAGAAGAAGGTGAGGAGGTATCCATCACAATACCAAAGAACGCCTCTCTGGATCAGGTAGCAGATATTCTTACCAAAAACAAGATCATAAATGAACCCGGTTTCTTCAAGGCATATGCGGCCGTTACAAAATCCACCTCCGGTTTTACAAACGGTACCTTCAAGATCAATACAAACAAGGACTATCAGGCTATTATCAACTATCTCCAGTCCAATATCAACAGAACGGATATCGTAACGATACGTTTCCCCGAAGGATACACTATCAACGATTTCGCAAAGCTTCTTGAGAAAAATAAGGTCTGCAATGCTGAGGATTTTATCAAATACTGCAACTCCACTGCACTTGATGAGGATTATCCCTTCCTTAAAAACATCAAGAATGTCAATGAAAGATATTACCGTCTTGAAGGCTATCTTTTCCCCGATACATACGACTTCTATGTAAATGAATCAACGGAATCCGTAGCAAGAAAGTTCCTTTCAAACTACCGCCGCAAGCTCTATCTGCAAAGACAGCGCTTTGAGAAAAACGAAAAGAAGATCACCGTTGAAAATCGTGCAAAAGCCGAAAATATGTCCATGGAAGACGTCCTTACGCTTGCTTCACTGATACAGGCGGAGGCCGCAAATACTGATGATATGTATATCATATCTTCTATCATCCACAACCGTCTTGCTACCGCCGATACAAACGGCATCAATTCAAGAGGTGAAACAGGATTTATGTTCCTTCAGCTCGACTCAACGGAATTCTACCCCTACCGTTCAAAGGCTCAGGTGCCGGAAAAACAGCGTGCAGCCTTTACAAGCACATACAGCACCTATAAGATCGAAGGTCTGCCCCCGGGACCTATCTGCAATCCGAGTCTTGACGCTATAAAGGCCGCTCTGAACCCGGCTGATACGGATTACTATTACTTCTGCCATAAGCCCGCACAGGACGGCGAACAGGCTGTTCCGTACTATGCAAAGACCAATGCTGAGCATATCGCAAATCAGAAGAAAGCCGGTCTTATCTGAGAAAGATCAATACATGAATTTATCCCTGCCGCTTCATTACGGCAGGGATATTGTTTTCTCAGAAACATATAGGCTCAATGCGGATAGTATCGTTCTTGTAGGAAAAATAACCGTTCAGCGCATTTTTGATCTCATCAATGTCTGCATTACCCGCTTTCAGCTCTGCATTTATCCTGAATATTACTGCTGATATATATTCCGGCAGGTCATACTGATGCTGATTTGTACGTTCAATCGTTACATTATTTATGATATCGCTGTGTTTATTCAGCGCATCAGGATCCGAAACGTATTCAAAGCTGTCCCGGGCATCCGAACCGGTTATTCCCCCTACCGGTATCAGCAATAATACAGCCTCCTGTGTGACCTCCTCATCCGTTTGCTCCGTGATCTGGACATAGGCGGTGCTGATATAATAGTAATGCGCTTTTCCGTTCTCAAAAACCCTTATTATACTGTGCTGAGGCGCATTGAGGGCGGAGCTGTTGTCTGCAATAAGATCAGATCTGATATCGTCGGGCGACTTTATTTTCGCAGGAAGATCATAGGATGAATCCGGTATGCCGTTTCTGTACATATCTATCCTGAAATCATCAGGGCTGTATGATCCCGGCGCAAATATCTCCATAAGATATGTCCTTTCGTCGATCTCAAATACATTATATGTAAAGTACCTTTTGCCGTTTTCATAATAATTTTCCCTTCCGTCTGACAGCGTTGCCTGTAAGTCCGTGGTATTTATCATATCAGACGTTGAATTTGTTACTATGAGCTGGAAAACCGTGACCTGACCCGAATCCTGTACAAACCCCGCCGTATTTATTCCAAGAACCGAGCCTTCGCATACCTCGTCACAGACAAGATCTATATACAGGGATCCGTTTATTTCCGTATCATCGGTTTTTCGTACAATATCATGGTTATCATAATTGTTGTCATAATCGAAATCACCGTGATGTATATAACGGCTTTCGGTCTGATCTTTCCCCGGACTGTTTACGATCGGTATGAATATCGCCGCACATACCGCTGTCAGTATCAGGGCAAAAACTCCTGAAGCCGCCGTCTTCCCCGCCGGAGTTTTAAAAAATTGTTCTGTTCGTCGTAAAGCTCCGTCTCTTTTTTCAGCCGGCGGCCGGAGCGCTGACGCTGAGTCAAGCAGTGAAGAAAAGCTCAGCTCTGTTTTCTTTTCATCCGGTCTGAATGTTTCAAGAGAATGTCTTATTCCCGCTATCGTATTCACAAGTATTTTCTGTGCGTCAGACTCACTGATATGATACATTTCCGCCGCATCTTTTATGGTAAAGCCCGCAAAATAACGCAATACAAAAATATGGTATTCATATCCCCTTGTACTGTAATATATCATCTGCATCGCTTCATTTACAGCATAATAATCCCTGAGAACTTCTGACGGCAGAGATATCATATCCATATTCCCCGAAAGTGATATATCCTGCTGAGGAATATCATCGGGAACTATCCTCTCCCCTGTATTACGCATACATATTTCTGCGGTCTTTTTCCTGACAAGAAAGGTAAATTCATCAAGGGAGCCGCATCCTGATATGCCTGACGATATAATGTTCATTGATTCACCGAAGGCTTTTTCCCGAATTATGCTGTCCGGACAAAGCGCCGTACATAAAAAGCGTATTTCCTGCTCCGCCCCGGACATAAGTTTTTGCTGAGCCGTCCTGTCTCCGGCGGAAGCCATTTTCCATATGATCTGTAGATTTTTCATTGACATCTCCTTTCCGGAAAATACACAGTTTCCCCATACGTATTATAGTACTATTATACCACATTGTCGTTCACTATTAAATAAAAAGATCTGTCGGAATATGTATTATCATTAAAGATTATAACATATTTTTTACTTTTATATTGAAAAAATCTATAGCACTTGTTATAATATTATGTGTGTATCATGCAGCAGAACGGGAAAGATATTAAGCTGTATGATGGTATTGACTGCACTAATTTTTCGGGGGGGTACATTATGGAATCCTTTTCTCATATGTATACGAGAAAAATCGTAGATTCGATCATCCACGGTCTTGAATTGAAACACAGCAACATTCTTTTTGTAAAGCATTACAATACTCTGAATGTTCCTATCGAATCAATTCAGGGTGCTGTCGAAAAAAGCAAGAATCCTATCGAACTGCTGTACCATGAATTCAGCGCAAATATAATGCAGGAGGCTTATGAGCCTTTCCTCGGATGGATAAAGCAGCTTTATTACAAATATTACTGCAATGTGCCCATTGATGATTTCCTTGAAGCGGCGGATGTATATTACCTGAGCCGTTCCACTCTGAAAAGCTATATCACTTCTGGTGAGTGTGAAAGAGAAGAGGAGATCATTATTGTTGAGGTCGATTATGAAACAAAAATGTTTGCGAATTCACTTGTAAACATCCTTTCATATATCGCAAAGGACCATACCCTTCTTCTTGTCCTGAACAGACTTCATCTTGCGGAAAACAGCACACTTAATTTCCTGTATCGCTTCATTTCAAAAAACTGTCCCAATATTTCCCTGCTTGCAAACTATAATGAAGCATATGTTACGCCTGCATATACTCTCGATATCTGGTCACAGCTTGTACATCAGATCGAAGACCTCAACTATATGCTCGACTGGAACATACAGGATCCGCAGGCTGATATCAATATAGTAGAAAGCTTTGAGCCTGCGCTTTCCGAGCTTAACCAGTATATTGTAAAGATCAATAATATGATACTGACGCTTGCCGTGAAGCAGGCTATGTATTATCTTGATATCGTTTACCACAGGCTTATCGGGTATAAGCTTAACCTTAATTCAAAGATCCTGGCACGTTTTTATATTCTGTACACGACTGCCGCTATTTATGACAAAAGCTATTCAACAGCTCTCATCATGTGCGACAAGTTCAAGAATATCAATAACAAGCACCCGAATATCAAATATACATTCAAATATCATTCACTTCTTACCGTATGTGAGGTTTACAGCGGTCAGTCTGCCCTTGCCCGCAAGAACTGCGACAAATGCATAAAGATCGCCAAAAAGACAGGCTCTGAAAGATATATGGTCTATTCACAGATGCTTAATTATATGTGCATGCTTGACGGCTGGACGCAGTATATGTGGTACCGTATTGATGAATTTGAAAGCATTATGTCATTCAAAAGCAAGGCGATAAAGTATAAGATGTACAATCATCTTGCACATATAATGTTCTACGGATGCGGCAACAAAAAGGAATATTTCTCAGGCGATGTAGAGACCTGCGAAAACAATGAAAGCTTTGCCGAAGCAATGGAAATTGCCAAAAAGCTTAAAAATGAAAGGCTTATTCTTGCCGCATGGAAAAAGAACGTTTTCCTTGCACAGGGCTACGGCTACTTTACATTCGTTGATTATTATTATAAAAAATGTCTGGAGATAATCGAAGGACAGAACAACAAGGACGAGGAAGCCCAGATATACAACGGTCTTGGTTTCAACCGTATTGTAAGCGAACAGTTTGCAATGGCAAATGATTATTTCAATCACGCCCTTGATCTTTTCTTTAAGCTGAAACAGTCCTATGATGTAGCGGAAACATTATACAATATGTCTACCAACGCTATTCTTTCGGGCAATTATGATATCGCATACCACTATCTTCTCTATGTGCTGAAGCTTCTTGAATCCAGGAAAATGCATCAGATGAGAATTTGCAATATGTCAAAGATCTACGGCATGGTAGTATATTGCAGTTATAAAATGGGTATCGAATATAACGCACATTTCTATCTCAACAAGATGGAAAGGGTACTCTATCATCTTCTCCACTGCGACGGCGAGCCTAATTACTTCCTCTGGGATGACGATATGTTCTTCTATTATTTCGTCAGCGCACTTCTCGAAAAGGGCGACGATCCTAAGAAGGCTCAGGAATATATGGACAAGGCAAAGTATCATATGATGCGTACTGTCGGACTTCATTTCTTTGTATATGCCATGTTTGCAGAGGAACAGTATGATCTTTTCCAGACTCTCGGACGTCCCGGGGACGGAGACGCCATTCTTGAAGAGGCAATAGAATTCTGCTACAAAAACGGCTACAAATACAAAGAGGAAAGGCTTTTCGCAAAGCTCCACAATCAGCCGCTTATTGAAAAGCATATTTCCCTTCCGCTGAAAAATATCACCAAGTATCAGATAGAAGAGTTTGTACAGCTTGCCGATATGCAGACTATTCTTGCCGATAAGACAAAGGGTATCAATTTCCTTGTCGCATGGCAGGATATGCTCAACAAATCAAATTCGACCTGCGAATCCATCATAGAGAATTCTATGATAACAATGCAGAACAACTATAATGTGGATTACATTCTCTATGTTGATGTTGTAAACAATAATCCCGTTATCCGCTACAACAGCGGCGATCTGACCTTTACGACCGATATGCTTTCGGAAATAACGGATTATCTTACCAAGCACAAAAAGGAATTTGTCGCTTCAAGATTTGACAGGGAGTTCTATGAATACACACCGGTACTCAATATGTTCGGAGTAAATACCATTGTATCCTTTGTCTGTGTTCCCGTATATATGGGCAACGATCTTTCAGGCTTCATGATATCATGTATGGAGCTTCATGAAAACATGACAGGCACGATCAATTTCTTTGACCGGAACGATCTTACGATCTTCAAATTTGCTCTGCGTCAGATGAATGATACCATCTACCGTGTAAAGGCAAGAGACGAGATCAAGGAGATGAACCACAAGCTCCAGCAAAGCGCTGTTACCGATCTGCTTACAGGTCTTATCAACAGACAGGGCTTCTCCAAGAACATTGACGATCACACCGAGCTTGTTGCCGCCGGAAAGAGAGAAAACATCGGGGCAACCGTTATTTATCTTGACCTTGACAATTTCAAATTCTGCAACGACACCTACGGTCATGATGTAGGCGACGTTATACTTAAAGCATTTTCACGTCTGTTTGAAAGAGTTGTCGGATCACGGGGATACATTGTCCGTTACGGCGGCGATGAATTTGTAATTGTCCTGCCGGGAGGCACCGAAGCTGACGGCGAAAAGATCGCAAAGGCTATTTACAAAGGCATTGAAGCCTGTCAGTATTTCATTCCCGACATTGAGGAAACGATACATCAGAAGGCCAATGTCCCAGAAAGTCACAGGGTTTCATGCTCCATCGGTATTGCCGGAATGGAGATCTACGATCAGAACCACATGAACACCGCCCTCAAGCATGCTGATACAATGCTTTACACCATCAAAAAGAGCGGCAAGTCCAATTACTCGATCTGGACCGAGGAAAAGGAAAGAGCCTTCAAGCTCAGCCAGCAGGAAAGCGAATAAACCATGGTCAGCGACACAGATTTTTTACCAATGTCATTCTGAGCAGTGCTTTGAGGAAGAATCTTTTCAATTACTGCACCTTACTGATTTAGTTTACTAAAAACACTCTGATATTATCACGCAATGAGTTAAAATTTGTTTATTAACCTCCCGTAAAAGCTGCCTGCTGCCCTATACAGCAGGCAGCTTTTTCTTGCCCGCTGATTTCGCTTGCTTCCGCAAGCGACCATGGGCGCTGCCCTTGGACCCCGGCAGGGGCAGCGCCCCATGCACCCCGCAGCCTTTGAAAAGGCTGGCGAAACTTTTACAACTGGTTTCTTCTGACCCTAAAGTTTTTTGATTTGAATAACTCTTATGAAAAAACTATCCGCAAATATATTATTTTATGCAAATTGGCAAAAGTGCCTATTTACGGCTATGTAACGTTGTGCAATGTGATAAAAATAAAATATTTTTTAAAATTACTTTTATTAATTTATACTATATGCTATAATATAGAAGGTAATTTTGAGAAAATTGCAAAATTCAGTTAGCTCCGGAAAAAATTTCCGTGGGCAGAGGAAGTATGTGATTTTTCCCGTAAGATCTTTTTGAATTGGAGGCAATAATTATGTATTATCTCGGAATCGACCTTGGCGGTACTAATATCGTAGCAGGTGTAGTGAATGAAGACGGTCAGATCATTATTAAGGAAAACCGCAAGACAACAAGACCTTGTACTATGGATGCACTTTGTAATGATATGGCAGAAGCCGCAACGGCAGCTGTTGTAAATGCCGGTTTAAGCAAGGATGATCTTCAGTATATCGGTATCGGCGCTCCTGGCGCAGTAAACAGCGAAACCGGTGTTATAGAATATGCGAACAACTTCAACTTCCACAATTGGGAGATCGTAAGAATGATGGAAGAGCGCCTCGGCATTAAGGTATATGTTGAGAATGACGCTAATGCAGCTGCATACGGCGAATACTGTGTAGGCGCTGCAAAGGATGCTAACGATGCAGTTATGATAACCCTCGGCACAGGTGTCGGCGGCGGCATAATCGTTGACGGAATGATCTACAGCGGCTCAAACTATGCCGGCGCAGAGGTAGGTCACACTGTTATCCAGAAGGGCGGACGTCTTTGCACCTGCGGCAGAAGAGGCTGCTGGGAGGCTTATTCATCCGCTACAGGACTTATCAACATGACAAAAGAAGCTTGTCAGATACAGCAGGCTCCGAACTATCTGCTTTATCAGATGATCGGCGGCGATCTTAACAAGATCGAAGGCAAGACAGCATTCGACGCAGCACAGCAGGGCTGCCCGCTTGCTAAATCTGTAATTGATATGTATTTAGATTACTTAGGATGCGGACTTGTCAATATCATCAATCTCTTCCAGCCTGAGATACTCTGCATTGGCGGCGGTATCAGCAGACAGGGCGACTATCTCCTCAAGCCTGTTATGAAGATCATTGAGCGTGAAAGATATACCAAGCACAACAATAAGCAGACAAAGGTTTGCATTGCCGAGCTTGGAAACAATGCCGGACTTATCGGTGCTGCTTTCCTCGGAAAGTAATTTATCCGTAAAGTTGAATAAGAAATAACTCAGGAGCTGCTGCACAGATAAAGTGCCGCAGCTCTTTTTATTGATTATTTTTACCGTCATGAACATTACGCTTGTTGACTTTTAGGTGGAAATGGGGTATTCTATTATAGTAATGAATTATAAAAATAAGGGGTAATCAAAAATGCTTACTTTGGACAAAATCTATCATGCTTCCTATGTTCTGAAAGAAGTGATCCGTCCTACCGATATGATAAAGGCGACGAATCTTTCCGATGACTTTGAGCTTTACCTGAAAACTGAAAACCTGCAGATAACAGGTGCGTTCAAGGCAAGGGGAGCATATTACAAGATCTCACAGCTTTCTCAGGAGGAAAGAGAAAAGGGCGTTATCGCCTGCAGCGCGGGAAACCATGCCCAGGGCGTTGCTCTTGCAGCCCAGCGCTATGGAGTCAAGGCTGTTATATGTATGCCTAACGGTGCGCCCATCTCAAAGGTCGAGGCAACTAAAAGCTACGGCGCAGAAGCTGTTTTGGTTGAGGGTACTTATGACGACGCCCACGATAAGGCTGTTGAATTGCAGAAGGAAACAGGCGCAACCTTCATTCATCCCTTTGATGATGAAATGGTAATTGCAGGTCAGGGTACGATAGGTCTTGAAATTCTCGATCAGCTTCCCGATGTAGACGCAGTTATCGTGCCTATCGGCGGCGGCGGACTTATCAGCGGTGTTGCATACGCTATAAAGTCCCTTAACCCCAACGTTAAAATATACGGCGTACAGAGCGCAGGCGCACCCTCTATGTACCTTTCAATGGCGCATAAGGAAATACAGACTCTGCCCTCAGTCAATACTTTTGCAGACGGTATCGCAGTAAAAACTCCCGGCGAGCTTACATTCGATCTCTGTGCAAAATATGTTGATGAGATAATCACCGTTACAGATGATGAAACGGCTACCGCTATACTTTCACTTATCGAAAAACAGAAGCTTATCACCGAGGGCGCAGGCGCAGTATCCGTTGCTGCGGCACTTTTCAATAAGCTGCCGTTAAAGGGCAAAAAGGTATGCTGTCTGCTTTCAGGCGGTAATATTGATGTTACTATCCTTTCAAGAGTCATCGACAGAGGCTTGCAGAAAACAGGCAGACTTGCAGAATTTACCGTTGCGCTTACCGATAAGCCCGGTGAGATGGCTGCCGTATCAAAGATCATTTCAAAGCTTGGCGCAAATGTTGTCGCTGTAAGCCATGACAGAGCTGATCTTAATACAGATATCAATTCCTGCTATCTGCGTCTTTCTCTTGAAACGAGAAATCATGAGCATATTGAGAGAATAAAAGAAGAACTTGCCAGAAACGGCTACCGCATAGTCTGAATCCGGCAGACAATATCTGAAAGGTGTGACAGTCTTTGGAAAAGCGCAGTGCTGACCGCCGTACAGTATGGCTTATCTTGCTGACCATAATATTTTCGGCGGCTGTTCTCAGCGGCGCTGTAATGTACAGACAGCAGCTTGAAGCGGACGGCGCAAAGGAAACTGCCATACCTGACGGAATCCCTAAAATGAGCTGGGATAAGACCCGTTCAGAAGAATCAATGCTGGAGCTTGAGGCATATTTTTATGAGCTTAAGCCAAAAGTGGCTATAAAAAACAGCCCCGATTTTGAATGGAAGGATATCTGTCCCGATCATTTCTGGGTAAAGGAATTTACGGTAACGACCTATAAAAATTCTCCGTATAAGGTCTATAACTTCACTTATATCGACGGCGCAAAGGATAATAAGAAAATGGCGGCTGCAATTGAAAGTGAAGCGCAGGATATTATAAATATCGCCTTGGCAAAAGATTCTGATATATGGAACAGGATCCTGACCGTACATGATGAGCTTATCCGCAGGATATATTTTGTCAGCGATGACAACGGCGACGGCAATACACGGAATCTTTACGGAGCTTTGGTGGAACACAGGGCGGTATGTCAGGGATATGCCTATGCATTTTCATATATACTTAAAAAGATGGATATTGACGTAAGCGAGATATATTCAGATGAGCATATGTGGAACAGAGTCGGTTCCCTCGACAGCGGCGAAAGATATATTGACGTAACATGGGACGACTATAATAATCAGGACAGCAGCGGCAGACCTTATATACACCATGATTTCTTTTGTCTTTCAAAGGCTGAGATGGAGCATTTCGGAGAGCATAATCCCGAAAAAAACATACAGCCAAAAGAAAGCGACCCCCAGAGCGCCGGGGATAACTATTATACAAAAATGGGCTATTATATAAAAAGCGGAGATCAGATGAGCTTTAACGCCTGTGCGCTCCAGCAGTATCAGAGCGGAAAGAATCTGCTTGAATTCCGCTTTGAAAGCCCCGATGATTACAAACAAGCCGAAGAATGGATAAGGAGCATACTCCCCGCTTTGGGCTACAGTGAAAAATATTATACATACAAAAAAGATGAATTGCTGACATTCAGCGCAGGACTTTATCCTCCCGCTGATGCAGAATAAAGAAAGGACGATAATTATGTCAGAGAAAATTTACACAAAGAACGCACCCGATGCAATCGGACCGTATTCACAGGCAATCAAGGCAGGAGGATTTGTATTCACCTCCGGTCAGATCGCAATCAATCCCGCAACAGGCAATGTTGAAGCTGATACTATCGAGGGTCAGACAGAGCAGGTAATGAAAAACTTAGGCGCAATACTTGAGGCTGCCGGTTCTTCATTTGACAAGGCAGTAAAGACTGTATGCTTCCTTGCAGATATGAATGATTTTGCCGCATTCAATGCTGTTTACGGCAACTATTTCACAAGCAAGCCCGCACGTTCATGCGTTGCTGTAAAGACTCTTCCGAAAAATGTTCTCTGCGAGGTCGAAGTTATTGCAGTTTGTGAATAAGCCTTGAACCAAAAAGGAGAAAAACTTTGAATAAACAACTAAGCCTGTCTATAAGATTTGTTGTTTCTGTAATAACTGTGGCGCTGATGGTCACTGCTGCAATTGTCGTCGGCGACAAAGAGGTAATATTCCCCGAAACAGCAGCCCTGACAGTCGGCGCCTTTGTTTCGGATAAGCTTCCCTGGCGCACAGGCATGGTCAGAATGATAGTCGTTATGACTTTGGGCGCATTTATCGGATACGGTCTTTCCGCCTATTCCCCGCTGCCGCTGTATGTAAATGTAATAGCGGCATTTACAGCGTGTATCATAATATTGTCGGCGGTAAGATCGACCATGCTTCCGATGATATCAGCAGCGGTGCTTCCTATACTTACAAATGTACAGAGCCTTGTATATCCCGTATCGGTAATACTGCTCACACTGGCAGTAATAGAGATAAGACTTCTCCTGCTGCGCTATGGTCTTATAGAACAAACAGAATTCCCCGATGAAAATATCAGCGGCAGAGCAGAGATCGCCCGCAGACTGTGGCTTATAATAGTATTTGCCATACTTGCGGCAGCTGCAATATTCAGCGGAATGACATTTATAATTGCGCCCCCGCTTGCGGTAGTTTTTGCAGAAGCGGCTCAAAAGGATACGCCTGTAAGAAAAGACCCCTTCGGCTTTTTCCTTTGTACGATACTTTGCACATTTGCGGGTACGGCAAGCCGTATGGTGCTGTGCGATCTTTTCAGAGTGAATATTGTCATCGGTGCGGCGGTTTCGGCTGCTGCTGCATTGTTCTTCCTTATATTATTCAAAAAGCCATTCCCGCCGGCGGCTGCGCTTGCGGTTTTGCCCTTTATTCTGCCGGAATCCGTAATTGCCCTGTACCCGTTCCAGGTGGTCACAGGCTGTGCGGCTGTAATAAGCCTTGATATGATATATCAGAAAGCGCTTGATAAGGATATACCCGAAAGGGCTGTTGTCGGAATAATTGATTTTATTCTTTCATTACAGATACTGCCGCCCAAAAGAGTCTATGCGCCCGCTGACAGCAGAGTAAAGACGGAAAAAAACGTACAGTCTGATGACGGCGAAATTCTCCCGCCCTCACTTGATGATGATAATGTTACCGCAATACCGGCAGTTTCCGGGACGATGACGGAAGAAACAGCAGTATCAGAAAATGAAACAAGGATCATAACCGAAAAGGCTGAGGAAGAGGTGCCCGGAATACCCGACAGTATCCCGCAAAGCGATACAGTCTCAGAAATACATGAAGAAACAGAGAAAAAAGCAGATACGGCAAAGACCGTGAGCGAAGATGTCGCAGAAAATGACGATACACTTCTCCCCTCTCTGCTTGAAGGCGAGATAATAGCCATAGAACCGTCTGATGATGCATTTTCATTCACACTGCCGGCAATGGAGGAAAAAACTCTGCCGCCGGTGCTTAAATTTGAAGACGATGAGGAAAAAGCTTCAGAAGCTCCGGAAATGTCCGCAATATCTTCTGAGGATAAAGAAGACAAAGAGAAAAAAGTCCTGCCTGAAAAGCGCAGAAGTATTTTTGATAAGCTTAAATCCGGGAAAAAGAAATCCGGGCAGAAAAACACAAGCTCCGAAAAGCAGGATAAAACTCAGGATACTGCCGATAAAGACGAGCCAGACTCAGAGCCTGCTAAGCCCCAGAAGAATGTGCGGAGGCGTATATGAAATATTGTTATGAATGCGGCGGACTGCTTGAAGATGCATTTCTGAATGACAGGGAAGGAAAAGTACCTAAATGCACAAGGTGCGGCAGATTCCAGTTTCCTGTTTTTTCAGCGGCAGTCAGCATGATAGTACAAAGTCCTGAAAAAGACCGTATACTGCTCATACAGCAGTACGGCAGGAAGGATAATATACTTGCAGCGGGATATATCGGACGCGGAGAAAGCGCCGAGGATGCCGTTATCAGGGAGGTAAAGGAAGAAACCGGGCTTGATGTAACGGAGCTTCATTTCAACCGCAGTGAATTTTTTGAAAAGTCAAATACCCTGATGCTGAATTTTATCTGCACCGTATCGGATACCGATCTGAGCGGTACAGATCATGAAGAGGTAGATAAGGCTCAGTGGTTCAGTCTCGATCAGGCGAAAAAGGAAATAAAGCACCCGAGCCTTGCAGAAAAATTTCTACTGCACTATTCAGACCGCAGAAACGCCGCCGCCCCCTGAACACATCATTTTACCCGTACAGTACACTGCTGTGCGGGTTTATCATATAAAATATTTTACAGAGGAGAAACAAAGATGTGGAAGAAAAAGAATGAGAATGACCCAAATGTACTGAAACTTATAAAAAAAAGGTCGCTGGGAACGTTAAGGCGCAAGATCGGACGATTCCTGCTTGTTGTCGGTTCTCTCGTATTACAGATAATGCTGTTTGTAACAATTACGGATATGCTTAGCGAGAATGAACCGCTGTTTGCCATTTTTATGTTTTTATTCATAATGATAATGTTCTTTTATCTGTTCAGATGCGATATGGACGCCTCTTCAAAGCTGACATGGCTTGTTCTGATGTTCATGTTTCCCGTTCAGGTCTCGATAATGCTGTGGATAACTCAAAAGCATATCGGACACCGTAAAATTGAAAAGAGTCTGAATACGCTGATACATGACAGTAAAGACAAGATCGTGCAAAATGAGGATGTCATAAAAGATCCGGATATCGTATCGACGGGTACGGACGACCTTTGCAGATATCTGAATAACAGCGGCTGTTTCCCTATCTATAACAATACCGAAGTAACATATTTTCCGATGGGCGAGGATAAATTCAGCGCTATGCTTGAGGAACTGAAAAAAGCCGAGAAATTCATCTTTATGGAATATTTCATAATAGACGAGGGCTATATGTGGGGCAGCATACTGAAGATACTTGCAGATAAGGCGGCGGCAGGAGTTGACGTCCGTGTCATGTATGACGGAATGTGTGAGCTTTCAACGCTTACGGCGGATTATCCCAGACGTATGGAAAAGCTTGGGATAAAGTGCAAGGTATTTTCCCGCATATACCCGATTGCATCTACTCATTATAATTTCCGTGACCACAGAAAGATCCTTGTAATTGACGGCAAGACTGCATTCAACGGCGGTGTGAATCTTGCGGATGAATATATAAACAAGCGTGTGCGTTTCGGACACTGGAAGGATACGGCTGTAATGCTAAAAGGCGAGGCTGTTGACAGCTTTACGCTGATGTTTTTGCAAATGTGGAACCTTAAAGAAAAGGAAGCGCATTTCGATGAATTCCTTCACCTTTCCCAGCCCGTTAAAAGCAATGGTTATGTAATGCCCTACTGTGACAATCCCCTTGACGGATACAAAGTCGGTGAGAATGTTTATATGGACATACTCAATCGTGCAAAAAGCTATGTATACATAATGACGCCATATCTGATACTTGACAACGAGCTTGAATCGGCGCTGAAATTTGCCGCACAGAGAGGTATAGATGTAAGGCTCATTCTTCCGGGCATACCCGATAAAAAGGGCGCATATGCCCTGGCGAAATCGCATTACAAGTATCTTATAAGATCGGGCATAAAGCTGTATGAATACACACCGGGCTTTGTTCATGCAAAGGTATTTGTTTCTGATGATATAAAGGCTGTTGTAGGAACGATAAACCTTGATTACAGAAGTCTTTATCATCATTTTGAATGTGCGACATATATGTACAAGACAGACTGTATAAAGGACATAAAGGAAGATTACATAAGCACACTTGAAAAGTGCATGGAAGTTACCGAAGAAACGATAAAAAAGGACAAGCATGCCTACAAGGTCAGAGGCACGCTTATGAAGCTGATAGCACCGCTCATGTAAGTTTATACAGGCACATAACAAAACAGGTATCATGTGTTAAGCTCCTGCAAGGAAGTACTTAACGCATTGATACCTGTTTTAATTATACCCTGAATCCGTGAAATTCGATTTTAAATATGCATTTATATCGCATCAGAATGACGTTTTTTTGAAAAAACATTATCACCAAACAGGTGCAATTTTTATCAGCATCCTGTAAAATATCTTTGCTGCGCTGTGGCAGCAGTAAGCCTCTTTCATGCCCGCCACAAGGAGACACCCTCTTTCCCAAGGCGGCGCAGAGCCTGCGCTCCCTTAATAACCATAGTCTGAGGTTTTCACCCGGTAGGTGCATTTTGTTGTGGTAATCCGGTAATTTTTCATTGCTGCCTTGCGGCAGCA
>DEHG01000112.1:17134-22955 GCA_002351795.1 Ruminococcaceae bacterium UBA2806
TGCAATTATGTCTTTCATAGCTTTCGTCATTTAGTACCCCACGCGGGCAAGAAAGCAACCTATATTTTTTTCCTGATCAGCTGAAATATTTTACGCCGCTTTCAAATATCTTCTGATCCTTCTCAAACGGTGTATTGAAATAAAGGTTTTCGCCCTTTCTTTCGGAATGTCCCATCTTTCCGAGAACACGTCCGTCCGGACTTGTGATACCCTCAACAGCACATACAGAACCGTTGGTATTGAAAGCAATATCATCAGAGGGCTTGCCGTCAAGATCAACATACTGTGTAGCTATCTGACCGTTCTTTATAAGCGTATCAAGCATTTCATCCGTTGCAACAAAACGTCCCTCGCCATGTGATATCGGAATCGAGAATACATCTCCCGCATTAACGCCCGACAGCCACGGGGATTTAACGGATGTAACTCTTGTATATGCCATATGTGAAATATGTCTGCCTATAGTGTTGAATGTCAGAGTCGGGTCGTCTGCTTTAAGCTCCCTTATCTCGCCATATGGTACAAGACCTAACTTTATAAGAGCCTGGAAACCGTTGCAGATACCGAGCATAAGTCCGTCACGGTTTTTAAGGAGTTCGTTTACAGCTTCGCTTACTCTCGGATTGCGGAATGTAGTTGCAATGAATTTGCCCGAACCGTCAGGCTCATCACCTCCGGAGAAACCGCCGGGTATCATTATCATCTGTGACTCTTTGATAAGTCTTACCATTTCCGTGATCGTCTCTTCAATAGCGTCCGGAGTGAGGTTGCGGACAATAAGAAGCTGAGGCTCTGCGCCTGCCTTTGCAAATGCCCTTGCTGTATCGACCTCGCAGTTTGTACCCGGGAATACAGGTATGAACACCTTCGGCTTTGCCGTCTTTATAAGCGGAGACGCTGTATTTCTTTCGGTATAAAGCGGTATATCCTTTGTTATCTTCGGGCATTTTGCCTTTGACGGGAAAACGCCTTCAAGCTTTTTCTCCCATACATCAATAAGCTCGTCAATTGCAAGCTCTGCGCCGTTTATGCGGATGACCTCATCCTTTGTCGTTGTACCGAGATCATAATAAAGAACATTGCTGTCAAGCTCTGCGCCGTCTGCAAGCTCCAGTATGAGCGAACCTGAAAGCGGTGCATACAATTCATCCGCTGTAAGCTCCTTTGCAAAATCAAAGCCGATCTTGTTGCCGAAGCACATCTTTGCAATTGCCGCAGCTGCGCCGCCTTCCTTTACAGTAGAAGCCGCAAGAACCTTTCCCTCATTCATGAGAGCATAAACTGCACGGTACATAGCTTTAAGCTTTTCCCAATCGGGCAGCATAGAGTCTTTGTCTTCGGGAACGGGTACATATATTACCTTTGAGCCTGTCTTTTTGAATTCAGCTGAAATTGTCCTGGAAGCCTTTGTCATTGCAACGGCAAAGCTTACAAGTGTAGGCGGAACATCCAGATCTTCAAAAGATCCCGACATACTGTCCTTACCGCCGATAGAGGGCAGACCCATTTTTATCTGTGCAGCAAGCGAGCCTAAAAGTGCAGCCGCAGGCTTGCCCCAGCGTGAGGGAACATCATGCAGTCTTTCAAAATATTCCTGGAAAGTCAGTCTTGCTGTAAGCGGGTCAGCGCCGATGGCAAGCAGCTTTGAAAGGGATTCTGTCACTGCAAATGCTGCGCCGTGGAAGGGACTCCATTTTGCGATACCGGGAATATAGCCGTATGACATAGCTGTAGCATCATCCGTTTCACCTTCAAGAAGCGGTATCTTTGCAGCCATAGCTTCCTCGGGTGTAAGCTGAGTTTTTCCGCCGAAGGGCATCATTACAGTTGCTGCGCCTATACTTGCGTCAAATCTTTCGCAAAGACCTCTTTGTGAGCATACCTCAAGTCTGCCGAGATCAGCCTTGAAGCTGTCGGCTGTATCCATATTTTTAAGCTCCTGCGGTGCATGGGTACGGTAATTTTTCTGCGGATCGGGAGCTGTTATATATGCATTTGCAGTCTGGGTAACACCGTTGGTATTGAGGAATTTTCTGCTGAGGTCAACGATGGTCTTTCCTCTCCAATGCATTACAAGGCGGGGATCTTCGGTAACAACGGCAACAGCAGTCGCTTCAAGATTTTCCTTATCAGCCTCAGCAATGAATTTATCCACATCCTTTGCTTCAAGCACAACAGCCATTCTTTCCTGTGATTCGGAGATAGCAAGCTCTGTACCGTCAAGACCGTCATACTTTTTAGTTACCTTATCAAGGTCAACGGTAAGACCGTCAGCAAGCTCGCCTATAGCAACGCAAACGCCGCCTGCGCCGAAATCGTTGCAGCGTTTTATCATAGTTGAAACAGTTTTGTTTCTGAAAAGTCTCTGTATTTTTCTTTCAGTCGGGGGATTGCCCTTTTGTACCTCTGCGCCGCAAGTCTCGATAGATTCCATAGTATGAGCCTTTGACGAACCTGTTGCGCCGCCGCAGCCGTCACGGCCTGTTCTGCCGCCGAGAAGTACGATAATATCATCAGGTGAAGGAACGCCTCTTACAACGTTTGCCTTGGGTGATGCGCCGATAACTGCGCCGATCTCCATTCTCTTTGCGGCATAGCCGGGGTCATAGAGTTCAACTACCTGACCTGTGGCAAGACCTATCTGATTGCCGTAGGAGCTGTAGCCGGCTGCTGCGCCTGTAGTGATCTTTCTTGAGGGGAGCTTGCCTTCCATTGTCTTTTCAAATGGAACAGTCGGGTCGCCCGAACCTGTTACACGCATTGCCTGATAAACATATGCACGTCCCGAAAGCGGGTCACGGATAGCGCCGCCGAGACAGGTAGCAGCGCCGCCGAAGGGTTCGATCTCTGTCGGGTGGTTATGAGTTTCGTTTTTGAACTGAACGAGCCACTGTTCAGTCTTGCCGTCTATGGTAACGGGAACTTCAATGGAGCAGGCGTTTATCTCATCACTCTGATCGAGGTCAGGGATAAGACCTCTCTTTTTAAGCAGCTTCATGCCGACAAGAGCCATATCCATAAGAGAAACATCTCTGCTGCTGTCCTTGCCGTAGATTTCTTCCCTGCTTTCATAATAGAGAGCAAGAGCGTCTTCAATTGTCTTTGAGAGCGCATTTTTTTCTATTTCGATATTTTCAAGTCTTGTAAGGAAAGTCGTATGACGGCAGTGATCTGACCAGTATGTATCAATAACACGAAGTTCGGTAACAGTCGGATCCCTGTGTTCATCGTCACGGAAATAGTCACGGCAGAATTTGAGGTCTGAAAGAGTCATAGCAAAGCCCATGCTGTCAAAATACTGTTTCATTTCCTCGTCATTCCATTTTGTGAAGCCTTCAACAACTGCGACATCTGCGGGGATATCGGATCTCATGTCAAGAGAATCAGGTTTTCCGAGAGACGCCTCACGGGATTCAACGGGGTTAATAAGATAATGCTTTATCTTATCGAGATCGGCGTCGGTAATATTGCCCTTTACGCCGATGACCTTAGCCGAAACGACCTGAGGTCTTTCGCCCTGAGTAAGGAGCTGTACGCACTGAGCAGCGGAGTCTGCTCTCTGGTCATACTGACCGGGGAGGTATTCCATTGCAAAAACACGGTAATCATTGTCTTCCGGCAGAACCTCATCATAGACGGTATCTGCATTAGTTTCGCTGAGAATAGTTTTCTTTGCCTTTTCAAAATCATCTCCGTCAATGCCGCTGATATCATAGCGGTTAATTATACGGACATTTTCGACAGCCGTAAGTCCGAGACTTTTCTGAATATCGGCTGTCAGGTTAGAGGCTTCAACATCGAAGCCGCTGCGCTTTTCCACAAAAATTCTTTTTACTGCCATAATTATCACCTGTCTGTGGTTTAGATTAGTCCGGAGAAACACCGGAGCTTCAATAATCCTATTCTATCATATTTTTCCCCACATTACAACAGTTTTAAATTATATCAGCGGCAAGCCGCCTGCCCCATTGCGGCAATCAAATGAATTTTTATCAATTGCTGCAAATCAGCTGTCATTCTGAGTGGCTCAGTGCCAAAGAATCTTTATGATCGTGATAATTTGGCAATAATATCCTTTGCTTTTGCTCAGGACGGCAGGACAATACAAAGCGCATTTTCTGAGAAAAATGATTTTTGTGTTTAATTCCGGAGTTTTCAAGTTATTTCAGTACCCTTTTTTCATAATAAAATAAGCAATAAAAAAGCCCGAAAAAACGGCTCTGCAAGCGGCTTTCAGGGCATTTCATACTTTTTGCACGCACAACATTTACACCTGAGACGACTGGTCTTTATATTTTTAGAAGAAATGTAGTAGATACAGCAAGTGGAACAACCAATACTTATGAGTACAGCGGTTACTATTACGATGCAACTCTTGGTAAATATTTTGCACTGCATACCGGAACAGGTGATAATGGTAAATCTGAAAATGTTCTGCCGGCTGGTTCAGTAACAGAGAATAACACTGCTGCTCCGAGCTTGGATCAGGTTCTTCCTGTAACTGTAGATACAGACGAAGTTTACTTTTATACGGCTTCTGAGACACTAAAGAACACAAGTAATTTGACATGGAATTATCAAGATGCAGCAGCAGCAAAGACATATACGCCTTATACCAAAACTTCCGATTCAATTGTTATTTACAAATCAGGAAACAAGTATTATAGCGATGTAGCTCTTATAAATGAAACTACAGAACCAGCAGATTTGGCTACTGCATATACCGCAGGATCTGAAGTTACTGTTCCTGCAACACCCGATCGTTTTGTAGTTTCAGATGGTGATGGCATTTCGATGAATATTGATCTTGCTAATGTTGGTTCGGCTCAGGAAGAATGGACTAAGATTGGTACAGGCTCTGCTACTACATTCTACTATAACAATGATGTTGAAGAGGGAGATACTACCAAGAAACTCGTTGATAGTGTAGAGCTTTCCAGTGCAACAACAAAGGATGCATACCTGACATTTGACTTTGACCTTGATGTATTTATGGAGTCTGTTCAGGTTACTAATGATGAAGATGGCAAGGAAAAGACAACACCTGTTAATACATGGGCAGCATCGACCGGTAATACAGGTGCGAAGCCGAACAGTGGCAATGATGCAGCAACTTATTCTGACAGCGAAATCAGCGTAGTTGGATGGACGGCATTGACATAATCTCTAACTACCCCCTAACCCTACAAATAAAAACTGAATAATTACCCGCGCCAAACCCCAAAGGTGCGGCACAGGGTAAAAACTGAAACCTGACACAAACCCCCGACACGACCGAAAGGCTGTGCCGGGGATAATTTTTGAAAGCCAGTTGACACATCTGTAAAAAAGCGGTATAATACTAACAGGCAAAAGATACAAAAGATGTTCCATGGGAACAGAAATGCCCCCGTACAAGCTGCAACTTGTGCGGGGGCTGCCTTTTTATGTACCAGATAAGGCTGACATCTGAGGCTGGTTACCAGATTACTCGTCCCTATCCAACCATTTGCAAATACAGCAGGCAACTATACCTGCCATAACAGAAACGATAAAAGATACAAAAGGATCCATGGTCACACCTCCTTTTCTGTACCAGTGTAGGAGGCGGTAACAAATTTATTATACCACATTCCGACAAAAAATGAAAGTGAAAAGTTGAAATCAGACACAGCTTTTCGGTCGTGCCAGGGATATATTTTTGAAAAATGGTTGACAGATGTGATAAAAAGCAGTATAATATAAAAAGAAACAAGGCGGCCAGCCAACTACGGCAGTCCCCAAAGAATTGAGTTAAAGAGTAACCGCTTTCTTGTCAGGACAGGCGGTTACTTCTTTTTAT
>DEHG01000021.1:0-19614 GCA_002351795.1 Ruminococcaceae bacterium UBA2806
AGGTTTACAACAGGCATAATCTATGCCGATATAGATCTGCAAAAGCTTGAGCATGAACGCAGACGGGCTAATACCTTTACCATTTCGGATGAGTTTGAGGCGGTGATCCCCTTTGACCTTGAGCCGGCAGATATCGAGCTTGAAAGATATATAAGCAAAACGCCGTTTGTTCCGACAAATAAAGCAAATCTTGACGAGCGCTGCGAGGAGATACTTACAATTCAGGCATCGGGTCTTGCAAAGAGGATAGAGCATACAAATGTCAAAACCGTTGTGCTCGGACTTTCGGGAGGACTTGATTCAACTTTAGCGCTTATTGTTGCAGTCCATGCAATGGATATGCTCGGACGTGACAGGAAGGATATCATAGCAGTCACAATGCCATGCTTTGGCACAACGAAAAGGACAAAAAGCAATGCCGAGGTGCTTGCCGAAAGCTACGGCGTAAGCTTTATGGATATAGATATCAGTAAGGCTGTAATGCAGCATTTTGAAGATATAGGGCAGTCACCGGATAATTTCGATGTTACCTATGAAAACGGTCAGGCAAGGGAACGCACACAGGTGCTTATGGATATCGCAAATAAAAACGGCGGATTTGTTATCGGTACAGGCGATCTGTCGGAGCTTGCCCTCGGCTGGGCTACCTATAACGGAGATCATATGTCAATGTATGCCGTAAATGCGTCAATACCGAAAACACTTGTGCGTCATCTTACCGCTTTTGAAGCAGACCATAGTGAGGGCAGTTTAAGGGCGGCGCTGCTTGATATACTCGATACACCAGTAAGTCCGGAGCTTCTGCCGCCGAAGGACGGGGAGATATCACAGAAAACGGAGGATCTTGTAGGGCCGTATGAGCTGCACGATTTCTTCCTGTATTATATGGTGCGTTTCGGCTTTACGGCGGAAAAAATATTAAGACTTGCAAAAATAGCCTTTAAAGGCGAATATGACGATGAAACGATAAAGAAATGGCTTAAAACATTTATCCGGAGATTTTTCTCTCAGCAGTTCAAGCGTTCCTGTCTGCCGGACGGTCCTAAGGTAGGTACCGTAACGCTTTCACCGAGGGGAGACTGGCGTATGCCGAGCGATGCTTGTCCTGATGTTTTTGGGTGGGAGGAATATAAATGATAGATCTTATAATGGTATTCAGAGATACGGCCAAGCTGTGTCATAACGATCCGAAGCTTATTGAATCAGTAAAAAATACTATAAAAAGGCAGTACACTCTTACACAGCAGGATGATATAAAGACAGGCGCAAAAAGATATAATACGCCTTTTGAAATTGAAGTTTCGGGAAAGAGGACATTTGAAGCGGCAAAGGCTTATCCCGGGAAAAAAGTATGCGTACTGAATTTCGCATCTGCGACCCATGTCGGCGGCGGAGTGGTGAACGGTGCATCGGCACAGGAAGAATGTTTATGCAGATGCAGTACGCTGTATTTTGCATTGCTTGAAGAAGAGGATAATTTTCATGCAAAGCACAGGGAAATGCTGTGGAAAAAACGTATGAATTCAACCTATAATGATGACTGTATATATTCTCCCGATGTAACGGTATTCAAGTCTGACGTTAAGCATCCGAAGCTTTTGCCCGGTGATGAATGGTATAATGTGGATGTGATAACCTGTGCTGCACCTAATCTGAACAGATTTTACGGCAGTTCATCGGTTTCTGATGCAAAAATAAGGGAGCTGCATTTATCGAGGGCAAGACGGATACTGGAGCTTGCGAAAAGTGAGGGCGAGGAAGTTCTGATACTGGGCGCATTTGGCTGCGGAGCATTCTTAAATCCGCCTGAGATAGTTGCGAGTGCATGGAAGCAGGTTCTGGAGGATTTCAGATATGATTTCGAGAAGGTGGAATTTGCCGTTATGAGCGACCCTGACGATCCTACGGAAAATTATCTGACATTCAAAAAAGTATTTGCTGATATGCGGTAGGTTTAAGTTATCTGCACCGGCGTGGAAATATTGTATTGTATTTTATGTTTTTTTGGTGTATAATGATGTATATTATTTAAAGAAAAAGGGGACATATAAATGTTAAAAAAAGGTGAGCTTGTATCCTTCCGTCCTGATATAAAGGTCGTTGACTGTACGCTCAGGGACGGCGGACTTGTAAATAATTTCGGGTTTACGGATGATTTTGTAAAAGCACTCTATAAGACGAATATAAAAGCAGGCGTTGACTATATGGAATTCGGCTATAAGGCCGACAGGGAAATGTTTGACGAAAGCAAATTCGGAAAGTGGAAATTCTGCAGCGATCAGGATATCATTGACATTGTAGGAGATAATGATACAGAGCTTAAAATTTCCGTAATGGCTGATGTCGGCAGAACGGATTTCAGACGTGATATCTGCGATAAGGCAAACAGCCCTATTGATATGATAAGAGTGGCAACATATCTTCATACTATCCCGTCTGCACTTGAGATCGTCGAATACTGTAAGAACAAGGGCTATGAAACAACTATCAATATTATGGCGGTATCAAAGGCAAATGACAGCGACCTCGGAGACGCTCTGGAGCTTATCGGAAGAAGCTGCGTTGATACTATTTACATAGTTGACAGCTACGGTTCTCTTTATCCTGAACAGATGAGAAGACTTGCAAATAAATATATTGAATGCGGCGAAAAATACGGAAAGAGTATCGGCATACATGCCCATAATAATCAGCAGCTTGCATTTGCAAATACTATCGAAACTCTTACAATGGGCGTAAGCTACCTTGACTCTACCGTAAGCAGCATGGGACGAGGCGCAGGAAACTGCCCGACTGAGCTGCTTTTAGGCTTCCTTAAAAACCCGAAATATCATATCACACCTGTTCTTAAATTCATAGAGCAGCATATTAATAAATTGAAGAAGGAAGGCGTTGTATGGGGCTATGATATCCCGTATCTGCTCACAGGACGTCTGAACCAGCATCCCCGTGACGCTATACGGTTCACAGCCGATAATCGTGAGGATTATGCAGCATTCTATCAGTATCTGTATGATAAGGATTCTTTCTGATAATACAGATCCGTGCCAATAAAAGGAGTAACCAACTTGAAACTCGAACAGCTTCTTAAACGAATTAATTATAAAGTCCTTTCGGGAAATACCGATGCTGAGATATCGGATGTTATATATGATTCCCGCAAGGTAATAAAGGGATGTGCATTTGTCTGTCTTGTCGGCTCTGCCGTTGACGGGCATAAATTTGCACAGCAGGCAGCCGATAACGGCGCTGCCGCAATTATCGTAAGCCGTGACGATATAGAAATAAACGGCGCTTCGGTTATACTGACTGATGATACAAGAAAGGCGCTTGCCTTCATGTCCGCAGAATATTTCGGCAACCCCGCCGAAACTCTTAAAACCATAGGTATTACGGGAACAAAGGGAAAGACGACAACTGCCAGTATGGTTCGCTCCATTCTTGAAAAGGGCGGGATAAAGACAGGTATTATCGGTACTCTCGGCATCCTTTACGGAGATAAGATCATAAAGACAGCCAATACCACGCCCGAATCCTATGAGATACAGAAGGCTATGAGGGAAATGATAGACGATGGCTGCAAATGCTGCGTTATGGAGGCATCCTCCCTTGGCATAAAATGGCACCGTACAGACGGATTTATATTCGATTACGGTGTATTCACGAATTTTTCCCATGACCATATTGGCGGAGTGGAGCATCCCACAATGGAGGATTATCTTGAATGTAAATCCCGCCTTTTCAGACAGTGTACAACAGGCATTATCAATATTGATGATCCTATGGCTGAAAGAATGGTGGAGAACCATACCTGCCGCACTGTTGAGACATATGGCTGCGATGAAAAGGCACAACTGAGGGCAAGCGGAGCAAAGCTGCTGTCAAAGCCGGGTTATCTTGGAGTTCATTTTGACATAAGCGGAGTATTTGAAATGGCGGCTGATGTTGCAATACCGGGAATGTTTACCGTACACAATGCGCTTGCAGCTGTTGCGGTTTGCAGACATTTTGATATATCAGAGCAGGCTGTATATGACGGACTTAATGAAGTAAAGGTAAAGGGCAGAGTCGAGGCGGTAAAGGTCCCCGGCAATTTCACATTGCTGATTGATTATGCCCACAATGCAGTAAGCATGGAAAATATCCTGACTACTCTGCGTGAATATAAGCCGAACAGACTTGTTACGCTTTTCGGTGCAGGAGGGAACCGTCCCCGTGACAGACGCTTTGAAATGGGCGAGATATCGGGAAGGTATTCCGATCTTTCAGTCATTACTGAGGACAATTCACGCTTTGAGGATGTCAACGATATTATTGCCGATATAAAGACAGGCATAGAAAAAACTGACGGAAAGTATGTCACTATCCCGGACAGGACAGAAGCTATACGCTATTGCATAGAAAATGCACAGGACGGTGATATTGTTGTCCTTGCCGGAAAGGGTCATGAGGATTATCAGGATAAGAACGGCAAAAAGACGCATTATGACGAACGTGAAGTAATAGCGGATATATTGAATGGCAGGAAGTAACAGCGGTCAGGATCATCGGAAAGACTGATTCTTATATGAGTCGGTCTTTCCGTAACATTATATAAAGGCAGGTTTTTTTAAATGCAGAAAATGACAGTTGAAGAAATAACAAGTGTTGTAGGCGGACAGCTTTTATGCGGCGACCCGCAGACGGTTATAACCAATGTTCAGTATGACAGCCGTGAGGTCGGGGAAGGCTCGCTTTTTGTTCCGATAAAGGGCGAAAAGGTAGACGCACATAAGTTCATACCCCAGTGCATGGAAAAAGGCGCTGCGACCTTTACAGAATATGATGCGCCCGAGGGCGCTGGGAAGCCTTATATAAAGGTCGGGGATACCCGTCTGGCGCTGCAGAAATTAGCGGCAGGCTACAGGTCAGGATTTCCTGCATTAAAGCTTGCAGGCGTAACGGGAAGTGTCGGCAAGACAAGCACAAAGGAAATGATCGCAGCTGCGCTTTCAGGCGGTCTTGTCGTTATGAAAACAAGCGGCAATAAAAACAGTCAGATAGGTATGCCGATGACAATGTTTGATATTGCGCCTGAGCATCAGGCAGCCGTAATAGAGATGGGAATGTCCGAGTTCGGAGAAATGGACAGGCTTTGCGATGTATCCCGTCCGAATATTGCGGTAATGACAAATATCGGAAATGCACATATCGAAAATCTCAAGACCCGTGAAAACATCCGCAGTGAAAAGCTTAAAATAACAAAGCATTTTGACAATGAAGGCATTTTATTCCTTAACGGAGATGATGAGCTTCTCAGGGAGCTTTACGGCAGACAGCCCTTCCGAACAGTCAGCTTCGGCATAAAAGACAACAACGATTATTATGCAAAGGATATTGATACAGAAGGTTTCAGCACTGAGTTTACCTGTGTAAGCAGGGACGGGGAAAGACGGTTCGTTATCCCGGCGCTCGGTGTACACAGCGTATGCAATGCCCTTGTTGCAATAGCTGTTGCAAGATTTTTGGGTCTTGACGATGATAAGATACAGATCGGACTCAGAACATATAAAAATGCGCCGATGAGACAGCAGATACATTCACTTACCTGCGGCGATATGGATATCACATTGATAGATGACAGCTATAATGCAAGCCCCGAGGCCACAAAGGTATCGCTTGATGTACTTAAAAGCATAGGCAAGGGAAAGACTGTCGCTGTGCTTGCTGATATGCTGGAGCTTGGGGAGCAGTCTGCAAAGCTTCATTACGGTGTAGGAGAGCATCTTGCAAAGATAGGTGTTGACTGCCTTATTGCGACAGGTGAGCTTTCAAGGAATACCGCAAAAGGCGCACAGGAAAACGGTTGTCCCGATGTCACTACAGCAGACAGCAACGAACAGGCGTTTGAGATACTGGAAGCAAAGCTTTCCGATGCCTGCACAGTACTTGTAAAGGGTTCACGAGGTATGCATACAGATGAGATATGCTCAAAGCTCATTGCCCAAAGCAGTTCCAGATCGTGAGAGACAAAAATTTCAGAGTTCTTGTTTCGTTTTACGTTATACCTGGATCCGTGAAGCTTGATTTGTATTAGCATCCCCTGATAATTCCTTGCTGCCTTGCAGCAGCAGTCAACCTTAATGATACCCGCAGCCTCCCCAAAGGCTGGCGAAACTATGTTGTTTTGAAGTTTAACTTATTCATGTTAAAAATAAGAAGTAACCGCCTTCTTTGTAAGAGACAGACGGTTACTTCTTTTTTATTTCAGAAACAATAGGTTCAGCGGCCGTTATGACAGGTTCATTTAAGCCTGGAGCCTTTTTCCCTGATGTTGTGAACTTTTTCGAGCAGACTCTGATATTTGGGACTGATAAGAATTCTTCTGATATTGCTGTGATAGACGAAATTAAGCTCTGCGCCAAGCATAAGGAAAAGTATGCAAAGGTACAGCCATACAAGTATCACGGCGAGTCTTGTAAGACCTCCGTAGATCGAAAAGCCGTTGAAATTATCTACATATACGGATATGCCCACAGACAGCGCAAACCATGCAGTTGAGCTGAGAACAGCCCCCGGCAGACATGAAAGGAAACCGAAATCCCTTCGTACCTCTTTGTCAAGATTCGGGACCTTATGATACATGACCGTAAAGATAAGTATAAGATAAATATATACGAGAAAATAACGCAGGTTGAACATTATCTCAATGATCTGCGGAAGCTCTTTTATCTGAGGTGTAAGCAGAGTACTGAGAGTCGAGCCGAGAACAAATATCATAAGCGTGGCAATGATTATTATAATAAGAATGACTGTAACAAATATTGCACGCAGACGCTGAAAAAGCCAGTTTCTGTTTTCATGAGTTCCGTGTATACGGTTAAGCCCGTTGATAATGGCATGTATTCCCTGAGCAGCCGACCATAATGTAATAACAAGCGTTATGATCGAAATGCTTGATGTATCGTAATTGAAATTTCCGAGAAATTCGGATACATACGAGGACGCCATTTTGTTAAGCACAAGACCTAAAAATTCTTCAAGCGTTTCAACAGGTATACGAAAGCTCTGAAGGACTGACAGACCGAACATCGTAAGGGGGACAACTGCTAAAATAAAGAAAAATGCGCTTTGTCCCGCTATTGCGAAGAGATTGTCGTTTGTTGCTTTAATAACAAACGGGTCAACAAGTTTTTTGAATCTGAGTATTATTTTTATCATTTCAGCACCGCCCCCCTCTTAGATCTTTATTATGGCATTCTTTGAAAAGCAAACTTTTCCGAAAGCCCTTATGTGATCCTGAACAGGTCCCGGTTCAAGCGCTTATAATACACTCTTGAGAAAATCCCTGAGTCTTTCGTTTTTAGGATCGGTAAATACCTTTTCGGGAACATCGTCTTCCTGTATCTTGCCGCCGTCGATAAAGATCGTTCTGGTGGAGACTTCTCTTGCAAAGCCCATTTCATGTGTAACGACTACCATTGTCATTCCCTTGGTTGCAAGATCCTTCATTATATTAAGCACCTCACCGACCATTTCGGGGTCAAGTGCAGAAGTAGGCTCATCAAAAAGCATTACATCAGGTTCCATGGCAAGAGAACGGGCAATTGCAACTCTTTGCTTTTGTCCGCCTGAAAGCTGTGAAGGATAGTTGTCCGCCTTGTCCGCAAGACCGACTGTTTCAAGCAGCTCCATTGCACGGGTCTGAGCCTGCTCTTTAGTCATAAGTTTAAGCTTTACGGGAGCTAACATGATATTTTTCTTGACAGTCATATTGTCAAAGAGATTGAACTGCTGGAAAACCATGCCGATTTTTTCTCTTATCTGTCTGATATCAACGCCTCTTTCCGTGATATCGGTACCCTCAAAGAAAATGCTTCCGCCGGTAGGCTCTTCAAGGAGATTAAGGGAACGGATAAAGGTGGATTTTCCGCAGCCAGAAGGACCTATAACGGATATGACGTCACCCTTTTTTATTTCCATTGAGATATCATCAAGAACAAGATTGTCTCCGAATGATTTTGACAGGTTTTCTACACGGATAAGAACCTCTCCGTTTTTGATATTATCGCTCATTTTTCTTCAGCCTCTTCTCTAATTTGGATACACCCGCAGACAGCAGTATAACAATGACAAGATAAATAAGAGCTACTGCGATAAGGGGCAGGAATGCTTCATATGTAACGCTGCGGATATAGTCGCCGCCTCTTGTAAGATCCATAAGTCCTATATAGCCGGAGATGGATGTTTCTTTCAGCAGAGCGATAAGCTCATTGCCAAGGGCGGGGAGAATATTCTTAAAAGCCTGCGGGAGGATAATATGTATCATAGCTGCAGGAAAGCCAAGACCGAGACTTTTAGCAGCTTCAAACTGACCGTTATCTATAGACATTATGCCCGAACGGACGGTTTCCGAAACATAGGCGGCGGAATTCAGACCGAAGGCGATTATTGCGACCAGCATTTTGTCGATATCCACAGATGCAAAAATAACGAAATAGATTATCAGAAGCTGTATCATAACGGGAGTACCCCTGATAATTGTGATATAAAGTCTGGCAATGACATTAAGCACAGGCACAGATCCGTTTTTGTCATGCGCTACTCTTATGATGGCAAGAAGGAAGCCTATCAGCGTACCGATTATCATAGCAACGACAGTGATAAGCAAAGTACGGCCAAGACCCTCGACAAGATATTTCCATCTGTCGTCTTTTACGAAGTTGTCATAAAGCCTTTGCAAAATCTCAGGCTGGAGATCGCCCTCTTTGCCTCCGAGCAAGATAAAGGGGGAGACAGCCGATACGGTAGTAGTAAACAATCCCGTCAAAGCAGCTGTCAATATAAAAAACAGTGAAAACTTTTTCCATTTCTTCATGAAATTATCTTCCTTTGAATTAAATTTCAGCAAAAGCCCAAAGCATAAGGCACTGAGATTTTCCTTACAGAGTCAGGGGCAGCGAACCTGCCCGCAATGACAATATGAGGAAAAACTGACAAACGCCGCTGCTTTGGGCTTTGAGCTGATCTGTGCTTATTTCTTGACTATCATGACCTGCTTGGAGTTAGTATAGCTGTCTGTAAAGTTGATCTGCTTTTTTCTCTCGTCAGTTACAGTAAAGCCTGCAAGACCGATATCAGCCTTGCCTGTGCTTACGGCACTGATGATGGAATCGAAAGCCATATCCTCGATCTTGAGTTTCTTTCCGAGCTTATCGGCAATAGCCTTGCCTATTTCAACGTCGATACCAACGATATCGCTGCCCTCCTTGTATTCATAGGGCGGGAATTCGGCATTTGTAGCCATTACGAGGTTATCGCCGTCGGTAACAGTCTGGGTATAGTGATAAGAGCCGCCCTCTTCGTCGTCAGCGGGGATATAGCTTGCAATGATCTTATCAAGTGTTCCGTCTGCCTTGATATCGGCAAGAGCCTTGTTAACCTTTTCGAGAAGGTCGGTATTATCCTTCTTGATAACGGCAGCATATTCTTCATTTGTAAATTCCTCAGGAAGGATCTGGATATTGTCATTCTGAGAAACGAAAACCTTTGCGGGCTGTTCGTCGATAATAACGCAGTCAACCTTGCCCTGAGTCAGAGCCATGATAGCGTCAGCGCCCTTGTTGTATCTTTCAACTGTAGCGTCCTCAACATCACCTGCATAGATATCGCCTGTTGTACCGAGCTGAACGCCGATCTTTTTGCCCTTGAGGTCATCAGCTGTTTTGATAGCGGCTGAATCAGAGCCTGCATTTGTTGAACTCTTGCCTGAATCGCCTTTGTTATCCGAGCACGCAGTGCATACGCAGACTGCAAGAGCAAGCGCAGAAACTAGCGCAAGAAATTTTTTCATTGTTTTCATAATAATACTCTCCCATTCATGATATAATAATCAGTAGTCAGCCAATAATTGTATAATAATACAATTTATCATAACTAACCATAAAAAACTGATACAAAATGATTATATCATACATATATTACTAATTCAAGCATTATTTACAGAAATTAAATTTCAGATTCATGGAATAATCTGCGTCACACCGTCGGTTGACAAAAGGTATAAGATAAGTTATAATTAGATATAAATTTTTATTAAAAATCGTGATGGTAGTTTTTCGGGTAATACTATCGGTAATTGAAATGAAAGGCGGGATAATCATGACTGTTGTTGATATCAGGAATATATTCAGCGGAAGAAATATCGAGATCTTCCATACGGACGAAGCATATATATATTATTCGGAGGAGAAAAACGACAGCGGTAAAAATGAACTTTTTATACTTGAATACGACAGACGTAAAAAGCATGAACGTCTGATAACCAATTATACTCTTGACGACCCTACATTCGTAGAGCATATTTTTGCATTTGAGGAAACAATAATCCTGATACTTGAAAACGGCAAGAACAGCCTGTGGCTGATCGAACTTGCAAAAAAAGACGGAACTGAACTGAACCGCAGAAAAATCGTTTGTACAGGCTCTTTCAGAAGCTGTCTTGCACTTGACAGTACCCATATGCTAATATATATGGGTCCCGATGATGCAAATAAGGAAATGTTTGCACAGTACCGCAGTATTACAGGCTGTGAATGTCTTTGCTACCTGTATGATCTTGAAACAAATGTCAAGCATTTTGTCAAAAATCAGCTTATCGCAAGACTTGGAACCGACAGCATAAAGATAATGAATGTACAGGGTATCAAATATGTCATTCTCCTTGATCCGTTTGCCGATGAGGATATCAAACGGGGATATTATGAGGAACAGCGCTGGATAAATGTCGATATAAGAGATAATATCTGGCTTTGCCTTCTCAGCGAGCTTATCACCGAGCTTGAACATGACAGCGATATCATTACAAAAAAATGTATTGCAAGCGCAGATATAAAGGCTTTAGCCCGCTATATGGGTACCGATAAGGAAAAAATGTACTTCCGTGCAAAGGAATTCCGAAGCGGTCAGGAAAAAATATGCAGCTATAATGTATTTACAGGCGCTCTTGCTATTGAGGCTGATCTTGCGTCTGCAGAAAATACGGGTATATTCTATATCCTTGAGGAACGTCCGTTTTCGCTCTTTGCACTTGAAGATGATAAAATGACAGTCGCTGTAAAAGGACTTGTGGGCAGCAGGGCGGAGCTTCGCTATAAATCGTCAATGGGACGCTTTGTGACCTGCATTGATGACCGCTATATCATAACCCGTAGGGTAAACAAAACAACAGGTGCTCAGATATATTCCATCTATGACAGCGAAAACCGTATGCATGAGGAATATGAATGCAATTGTTATTTAAACGCAAATACAGTCATACTTTATTAATTGACATCGGTAAGTGGTTAGTGATCGGTATATGCTTCTCACTAACCACTATTTATTGCTCGGGAGGTATTATGGAAGCCTTACAGATAATCACATTTATTGCCGTCATACTGATATGCTTTGCCTCAGGCGCAAATATATATCTGCTAATGAAAAAAAGTCCTGACAAGGATAATGAAGAGCTTAAAGTTCAGATAAAGCTGCTTGAAGGTCAGCTGTCCCGGCTGCGGCAGGAACAGGCTCAGGCTCAGAGCAGTCTGCGTCAGGAGCTGAATAATACAATAAATTCAAATATATCGGTTCTCGGAGATAATCTCAGAGATTCTGTTGATATCAAGCTTGAGGGCATGACGGGTACAATGACTGCACAGATGAAGCAGTTCGAGGAACGTCTGCGTTCAATGGAAACAACAACGGAGCAGAAACTATCGGATATGAGAAAAACTGTTTCGTCTCAGCTGTCGCAGATGTCCGAGGATAACAGCCGTGCGCTTAATAAAATGACTGAGGATAACAACAGACAGCTTGAAAGGATACGGGGAACTGTCGATGAAAAATTACAGGATACGCTTGATAAAAAGATCACGGATTCATTCAAGCTTGTCAGTGAACGTCTTGAACAGGTGTATAAGGGTCTTGGCGAAATGCAGAGCATTGCCCAGGGAGTCGGTGATCTGAAAAACGTTCTTTCAAACGTGAAAACAAGGGGTATACTCGGAGAGATACAATTAGGCTCGATTTTAGAGCAGATACTTGCGCCGGGGCAATATGAAGAAAATATCGCAACTGTGCCGGGAAGCAAGGACAGAGTAGAATTTGCCGTAAGACTGCCGGGGGCAGAAAGAAACGGCATTGTATATCTTCCGATAGATTCAAAATTCAACGGGGATATTTATTCCCATTTGCAGGAGGCTTATGAAAGCGGCAATAAAGAAAAGATAGATTCTGTAAAAAAGGAGCTTTTTGCCGCAATAAAGAAAAATGCAAAGGATATCAGGGATAAATACATATATCCTCCTGCAACGACTCAGTTCGGGATAATGTTCCTGCCGTTTGAGGGATTGTATGCAGAGGTGGTAAATACCGACCTTGTGACGATACTGCAAAAGGAATATAATGTAAATATTGCAGGACCGTCAACAATGGCAGCGATACTCAATTCCTTGCAGATGGGTTTCAGGACGCTTGCTATTCAGAAAAGAAGCAGCGAGGTATGGAAAATTCTTGGAGCGGTCAAAACGGAATTCAGTACCTTCGGAGATGCGCTTGAAAAAACACAGAAGCATCTGCAGTCTGTTGAAAAGGATCTGGATTCCCTTGTGGGCGTAAGAACAAGACAGATCAACCGTCAGCTCAGTCAGATCGAGGACAGCAGCCTTAAGCTTAACGGTGAATTTTAGGGAAACTTTTTCAAGCTTATGAACTGTCTTGCAGCAGTCATTCGGGTAATATTTGGTGACTGTGCATAAAAAAACGGACTTTTGTTTGTATGAATTACTTTAATTTTTTCCTTGCAAAAACAAGGAGATTGTGTTATACTATTAAAGTAATTTCCGGGTGTAGCGCAGATTGGTAGCGCGCTTGAATGGGGTTCAAGAGGCCGCAGGTTCGACTCCTGTCACTCGGACTGCTTTTGGAATGGGGCTGTCGCAGAATGCAAAATTCTGTGACAGCCCTCAGTTTCAAGGTAAAAAATAAACTGTTTATAATCAATACACGAATGAAAAGAAACACTGATTCAGAGGGCGTTGAAAAGCGCCCTCTATTTGTTGAAATGTTGAATTTTTTTGCTTTAAACAGCCTCCTTCTTGAACAAATCTATTCCTGAACGCTCATGAAATGTTCGATTATGTAGATCCCGTTCATGTACGCAAATACCAATATTTCAAACATAACGACAGGATCGATGATTCGCCAATGTCTGAGGTATGTGTCATACAGCTTGCTGCAGTCCAATGTGTCGCATATTTATATTAATTTCCATACCGGATCGTTCTCGTCGATGATTACTTCATAATTAAATGGTAAATGCTTTTTTAAAAAAATTCTTAAAATCCATTGTATATTTCAGCATTTTCGTTTATAATAATAAATGATTATCTGACGGGTAATGAAATGCCTGTTCAGTATGTATGCTAAAAGGAGGGAATTCAATGGATCTTTACACAATGACACTCAGGGGTATAAAAACTTTGCTTGCAGAGATAAATATGAATGATTATATCCCGGTTATTGATGAGTGTATAGAAAAGTGGGAAAATGAAAAGAATTGCGAAATGCTTCGCAGAGAGTTTGATAAGGGAGGAAGATTGGCTGATTTCGCTATCAGCAGTAAAACAGCCGAAACTCCTGAAAAGAGCTTCTGGGCAGCGCAGGTGTTTTCGGCTCTGCTCGCTATGAATGCACAGCTTGCCGATTTCCGCAGAAAGGGTATAAGCGACGATATGGATTTTATCCGCAGGAACTTCGGCGCAGCCAATGAGATCTTCTATGCGGGAAAGTGTGCTGTATGCGGACATATTGCCGCTGCCGCCAGCGATGTGGATAAATATGTATCCAAGATCGTTATTGCCAAAAGACTGGTCAATGGTCTGCAAAACGGCAATTTAGAGGATGAAGTAAAAGCTCTTGCAGATCTTTCATGTCCCGATATCGAAAGAGAACGCAAAAAAACTATTCTTCGTCTCGATAACAGCGGTATTCCTCATAATAATAAATATATCAAACTTACAGTCTGCCCCAAATGCGGCCGTGAGCAGATAGTTGAGGGAAGACTGCTTAAAAGTCTGAAGGAGAATATTTTTATTCCGCTCAGCAAATGATACGAAATGTAAAAACAGATCAGCCTCTGCCCTTTACATTATATAATGTATGCGGCGGACGCTGTATCCGGGAAGGAGGAAAATAAATGAAAAAGCAACTTACAATAATCCTTATAAGCTCGGTCATAGCAATGATACTTTGCGGCTGTAATCCTAACGGAAATGGTTCAGACTCTTCCAAGGCGGAAAGCGCTCAGTCTTCGGGAAAAACTCAGACCTCGCAAAGCTCGTCTTCGGAAAATGCATCTTCATCAGATGATAAGTCTGAGGATGTATCATCCACAGGTGAAAGCAGCGCATCAAAAAAGGAAGGCTCGGAAAAACAGCAGTCAGGCGCTTCGTCAAAGAAGGAAGACCAGAGCAGCAAGGGCAAAAAGGAAGAAGCATCTGTAATATACGATCAGAACGGCGATGTTGTAAGCACGCCGAGTAAATATGTTTCTACTACACAGATGTCAGTCGATCTTTCCGATTCTGTTATGGCAAAGCTCGGGGAGGATCTCCGTCTTGCATTTTTCACAAGCAAAAAAGAGCTTGACGATTATTATACCGCCAATAAGGACAAGTATGCGCTTGACAAGCCCGAAAGCGGCAGCGATTTCAAAACGGCTGCAAAGGATCTCACAGATGAGTTTTTTGAAAGCAATAATGTTATGATAATTGTACAGTCCTATGATAAGGATAAGGGTATCGAGATAGGCGATACTCATATCGAGGACGAGGGCGCAGTAATTGATATCTATAAGGAGGCACCGAGAGCGCCTGATAAGGCTGCATATGTTATGAATATCATATGCTACAGCAGTGATGATATCAGCAAAATGCCGGAGGTCAGGATCTTAGCGGCAGGGGGTATGTACTCGGAAGAAAGCGATCCCGATGTTGTAGTATATCTTGACGAAAGCGACCCTGATGAGGATGCAGAAGACGGTCCGCTGTATATCATTGACGAAAATGATAATGTTACCGTTGTGCAGCCGCAGGACAGCAAGGCAGGATAATGCCTTTATTATTAAGATTAAATTTTTATGAGGTGAACTCCTATGGGGATAAAAGCATGGTTTAACGGCAGAAACAGCCGCAGAGAACTTAAAAAGATAAAACCGTTGGTCGATAAGGTATTTGAGCTTGAAGAAAAATATCAGAAATTTTCAGATGATGAGCTGAGAGCAGAAACAAAGCGCTTTCAGGAAATGTTCCGTACAGAGGAAGAGCTTACCGAGAAGAAAAAGGATCAGCTCTTTGAATCCATTCTTCCGGAAGCATTTGCAGTATGCCGTGAAGCGTCATGGCGTGTGCTTGGCATGAAGCATTTCCGTGTACAGGTAATAGGCGGTATCATACTTCACAGAGGCCGCATAAGTGAAATGAAAACAGGTGAAGGTAAAACTCTTGTTGCTACCCTGCCTGCATATCTTAATGCGCTTGCCGGAGAAGGCGTTCATGTCGTTACCGTTAATGAATACCTTGCAAAGCGTGACGCTGAATGGATGGGAAAGCTTTACCGCTTCCTCGGTCTTACCGTCGGCGTTTTACAGCATGACAGCACAAATGAAGAGAGAAAGGAAGCATATAATTCCGATATTACATATGCTACCAATAATGAACTCGGCTTTGACTATCTGCGTGACAACATGGTCGTTTATAAGGAAAACAAGGTACAGAGAGGTCATGTTTTTGCTATCGTGGATGAGGTGGACTCCATCCTTATTGATGAGGCAAGGACGCCGCTTATTATTTCAGGTCAGGGTGACAAGTCCACAGACCTTTATCAGAGGGCTGACGAGCTTGCAAGAACAATGAAATGCAAAAAGATCGCAGAGACCGATGCAAAAGAAGATAACGATGAGGAATATATTGAAGCCGGTATCGACTATATCGTTGACGAAAAGGCAAAGACGGCAACTCTTACACCGGTCGGTGTAAAGAAGGCTGAAAAATTCTTCGGCATTGATAACCTTACAGATCCGGATAATATCACGATACAGCATCATGTGAATCAGGCTATAAAGGCTCACGGCGTTATGAAGCGTGATACGGAATATGTTGTAAATGAAAAAGGCGAGGTAATCATCGTTGATGAATTTACAGGACGTCTTATGTACGGCAGGCGCTATAATGAAGGTCTTCATCAGGCAATCGAAGCAAAGGAAGGCGTAACTGTAGAAAGAGAAAGCAAGACTCTTGCAACGATCACTTTCCAGAATTTCTTCCGTCTTTATAAGAAGCTTTCGGGTATGACAGGTACGGCTATGACGGAGGAAACCGAATTTTCGGAGATCTATCGTCTTGATGTTATCGAAATACCGACAAACAAGCCTATACAGAGAGTTGACCTGCCTGATGTTATTTTCAGAACTGAACAGGGCAAGTATAGCTGTCTCATCAAGGATATTGAAGAGGCAAATAAAAACGGTCAGCCTGTACTTGTAGGTACTATCTCAATTGATAAATCAGAGGAGCTGAGCGCCCTGCTTAAAAAGAAGGGCATAAAGCATAATGTGCTTAACGCTAAGTTCCATGAAAAGGAAGCAGAGATCGTTGCTCAGGCAGGCAAGCTTGGCGCAGTAACTATCGCTACAAATATGGCAGGCCGTGGTACGGATATCAAGCTTGGCGGTAATGAGGAATTCCTTGCAAAGGATGAGATGAGAAAGCTCAATTACAGCGAGGAAATGATAAGCGAGGCTACAGGCTATGCCGAGACTGACGACCAGGAAATACTTGACGCAAGAAATAAATATCAGGAGCTTATCGAAAAGTACAGAGCTGAAATAGAGGTTGAGGCTGAAAAGGTAAGAGAAGCAGGCGGTCTGTTTATCATGGGTACAACAAGACATGAATCCAGACGTATAGACAACCAGCTCCGAGGCCGTGCAGGACGTCAGGGCGACCCGGGCGCAAGCCGTTTCTATCTTTCAGCGGAGGACGATATACTCAGACTTTTTGCGGGCGACAGAATAAAGAGCATTATGGATAAGATGCCCGGTGAGGATGACGAGCCGCTTGAAAGCAAGCTTTTGACATCTGTTATAGAGAGCGCCCAGTCAAAGGTTGAGGGCAGGAACTTTGCTATCCGTAAGAGCGTTCTTGAATATGACGATGTTATGAACCGTCAGCGTGAGATCATATACGGTCAGAGAGATCAGGTACTTGACGGTGAAAATCTCAGAGAAACAATATTGAAGATGATCCCCGATACAATGGAATCCAAGGTCATGGAATATCTGCCGCATGACGATAAGGATAACTGGAATCTTGAGGGTCTGCGTGATTCTCTCAAGGGCTGGCTCATTCCGGATGATGACGAAGAAACCCTTGTTTATGACTCCGACGAGCTTGAAAGACTGGAAAAGGAATATCTTATCACAATGCTTTCCGATATGGGCAAAAAGCTTTATGAAGAAAATGAAGCCCTCATCCCTGAGGAAACAATGCGTGAGCTTGAAAGAGTATATCTTCTCAAGAACGTTGACCGTTACTGGATGGATCATATTGACGCAATGGACGAACTTAAAAGAGGTATCCGTCTGCGTTCCTATGGTCAGCACGATCCTGTTGTTGAATATCGTATCGAGGGCTTCGATATGTTTGACGAAATGATCCGTGAGATCCGTGAGGATACAGTAAAGATGCTGCTTGTTGTTCCCAAGAAGGTAGCAGAGCGTATCGCAGAGCAGGAAAGAATGAGAGAAATGGCTCTCCAGAGAGGCGCAATGGGCAGAGCAAGAGCAGCTGCGCTCAAGGCTGCGGCAGGTCTTTTAGAAACTGCGAAGGAACAGGGGCTTGAGGTCAATATAGAGGTCGTTGATGAGGAGAAGGAAGCTCCTGCTGAAACACCGGTTGAGGAAAAGGCTGAGGAAAAGCCTGCTGCAAAAGAGGAAAAGAAGGTATCCGATGAGGATATCAAAAAGGCAGCCGGCAAATTCATGGAAAGAGAGCAGGTTGCAAAGCCTACATCTACTAATATGGATTCCACAGCAGATGCAGTCAACAGGACTGTAAGGGGCGTTAAGAAGATCGGCAGAAACGATCCCTGTCCCTGCGGAAGCGGCAAAAAATATAAGAAATGCTGCGGTGCAAATAAATAATTAATGATAATAGCCGTCGGCATTGCTGGCGGCTGTTTTATCAGTCGGAGTGACGCAGATGAAAAAACTGTTTACATTGATTGCAGCTGCATTTTTTATATTGTCGGCGGCAGGCTGCGGTGAAGAAGATCAAGATAAAAGCACTTTTGAAGAAAGTCCGGTTTCCGCAGGCAGCAAAGATGAAGAAAGCTCAGAGCAGGAAATAAGGGCAGTATCATCGTCACTTACATCTCCGCTGGAATTGGAACAGTGGGGAAGCGCCGCCAAGCTTTCGACAGCAGAGCAGAAATATTATCCTGTGCCGGTGCGTATCCTTTCGATAAAAAAAGGAAAGGACGCTGCTGACAGGGTAAAAAAATTCATGGATAAAAATGACAGCTATGAATATCAGAAGCCTGACAAGGGACTTGAATGGGTAGTCGCAGGATATGAGATAGATATTGGCAGTCTGCCCGTTGACGAAGGCGGAGCAGATACTGCTATTACCGCATTTGTTACAGGAATGGACGGAGGCAGTCTTGAATATAAGGGTAAGCTTTATCCGGTCACGGCTGTCAATATGACGGACGGGAATTATTATTATGAAGGACTGCATAAGGGAGAGACTGCGTTTATCCTGCCGGAGGGCTGCATTGATTATATGCTTGTTTTAGGAGAATACGGAGAAACACAGGCGTATTTTACGATGAGTAAAAATATATACGGACAGATTTCCGGGGAATAAAAACGGATGAATGTATATTGCGTATATTGCATGAAAAAATTTTATAAAACTATTGTAAAATCATAGAGTTATGTAGTATAATATTTTTATATGAGTTCATTGTATATTACGATCCCGTAAAACGGAATTGTAATACAGGAGGGAGGATCCTTATGGTTATTTTAGATAAGGTTGGAGAAGGTCTTGCCAATACAGTTGATTATTTAGTCGAGAAGAACAGACAGATGGCGCAGCTTAATCGTCTTGCTGCCATCATCAAAACAGAAACAGATATGATCAACCGTGCTTATGTTGCTCTTGGCAAGCAGTATTTTGCTATGCTGCAGGGAACAGCTGTGGAAAATGATATGACACAGATATGTGAGGTCATAAAGTTTTCCGAGGAAAGACTCAAGAAGGCACAGGCACGTTATGACTATGTTAAGGTTTATGGCGTACCGACTGCACAGGTCGATACAGTTGATATGATTCGCAGCAATGACAATAATGATGCACAGACTGTCGAAGAGGAAGCAAAAAGTGAGGAAGCGTCTGAATGTGAAGAAGGTGCGGATATCACAATAGCTGTTGCTGATGAAGAAGCTAAAGCTGAAAAAGCAGAGCAGACTGAGGAAAATACAGTGGAAGATACTGCTGAGGAAGCTGCTGCCGAGGAAACAAAGGCAGACGA
>DEHG01000021.1:19674-24622 GCA_002351795.1 Ruminococcaceae bacterium UBA2806
TGATGCCGAGGAAAAGGCAGAGGAGTCTTTAAAAAAAAAGATAGCTGAAAAGGCAGCCGAAACTGTCAATCAGCTGAAAAAAAGACGCAACCGCAGATTTGAAAAGGATACGGAAGCTGAAAATGACTGACAGCTGCATTTACTGTCGGCAGATCCTATCTTGATAAAGAAGGATACTGTATCAGCTTTCTGATATTCTGTTCAGATAAATAATTCGCTATATTCCGGAAGGAAACAGCAGGAGGTAATTTAATATGAAAGCAATGACCGCAGAAGAAAAGAAGACCGTCCAGAAAAAAAACACATCAAAAAGCGGTAAAATGAGAGTAAATGAAAAGGTGCTTAACCTTACGATACTCGGACTGCTTACGGCAATAATGATCATTATGACATTTACGCCGCTCGGCTATCTCAAGATGCCGGGACTTTCGATAACATTTATGACTATTCCCGTAATAGTTGCAGCGGCGATCCTTACGCCAAAGGATTCTGCTATTATCGGAGGAGTGTTCGGTTTGACAAGCTTTATACAGGCTGTTACCGGAATGAGTGCATTGACAGGTGCGCTTTTCCAGATAAATCCTGTATTTACATTTATTCTTTGCGTTGTTCCCCGTGTGCTTGAAGGACTTCTCGGCGGACTTATCTTTGCAGGTCTGAAAAAGATCGATAAAACAAAATTCGTGTCCTATTGTGTAACAAGCTTGTCTGTTCCGCTTATGAATACTCTGTTTTTCATGAGCGCATTGTTCCTGCTTTTCTACAATTCAGATACGATACAGGGAATTGCGGCAGATAAGGGCGCAGGCGATCCGTTTACGCTTTTTGTTGCAATGGCAGGCATAAATGCAGTTATTGAAGCTGTTGTATGCTTTATTGTAGGCACTGCGATCACAAAGGCGCTTGCAGCTGCTCTTGGTAAAATGAAAAAGTGATTTTTATTATGACGCTTTGCTTTGGCAGAGCGTCATTTGTTAAAATATTGTCAATATATAGCGAGAGAAGAAATATAATATGCAGCAAAGGATGGAGCAAATGAAGGAACAGGTACTGAAAATGCTTGAAGCGGACGGCGGCTATGTTTCCGGCGAATATCTGAGCAGGATGCTCGGGGTGTCGAGAACAGCTGTCTGGAAGGTGATAAAGCGGCTCAGGGAAGAAGGCTATATCATAGATTCTGTCACAAACAAAGGGTACTGCCTTAAAGGAAAGCCTGATTTTCTGGATGAAAATATCATTGGCAGGGATATTAATACGGCAGTTATAGGAACTAAGATTGAAGTATTGAAAACTGTCGATTCGACAAATGAGGAAATAAAGCGCAGGGCTTCAAATGGCGCAAAAAGCGGACTTATCATTGCAGCTGAATGTCAGACGGGAGGTAAAGGACGTTTCGGGAGAAAATGGGAATCCGAAAGCGGAGAGGGCATATATTTTACATTTCTGCTCAGACCGGGACTTCCGCCTGCCGATATAGCGTCAATAACGCTTGCAGCGGGTTATGCCGTATGTGAAGCGCTCAGAGAATACAGCGGAGTTGAAGCGAAAATAAAATGGCCGAATGATATTGTAATAAATAATAAAAAGGTATGCGGGATACTTACCGAAATGGCTGCACAGATGGATATGGTAGATTATGTTGCGGTGGGTATCGGAATAAATGTAAATAACAAAAGCTTCAGCGAGGATATAAAATGGAAATCTACATCGGTATTTATTGAAACAGGCAAGCTTACAGAGAGGAATCTGCTTTTCCGTGAGGTTATAAAAAAGCTTGACCTGATAATTTCCGAATTCCTTACAGGCATACCCGAGGAGCGTAAAACTCATTTCAAGGAATTGTGCATTACGCTTGGCAGATCTGTAACCGCAATGCGGGGCGGTACCGAAATAAAGGGAACCGCCGTCGATGTTTCAAGCGGAGGAGATCTTATTATTCGTCAAAGCAGCGGGGAGCTTGTTTCCGTAAATTCAGGCGAGGTTGTTGTACAGGGGATTTATTAAGATTATAACCTGATAAAAATTCCTTTCTGATTTGCGGCAGTTTTTTACCGGCACAGGCTGGTAATGTATTGGAAGAAAGCAGCACAAGACTGACGAAACAATTTAAAAAGCAATAAATGCCGCCCGGACACAGTATCGGGCGGCATTGGTTTTATCTGTCCTTATCAGAATCATCTGATCTGTGGCAGGGACGGTGACCGCTGTCGGAAGGGTGATCTTTGGGGAAGAATTCACCTGTCGGGAAATCTATGCTGCTGAACAGCTCACAGGGATCCTCGGAGCTTGCAACACATTCCTTCCTCGGCATACAGAAATCATAGGAGGGGATCATCATCTGGACATCTCTTTGAAGCTGTACAATGGTAAACATACCTATGGATACAAGTACATCTTTGTCTGATTCTTCCTGAACAAATTCACCGCCGTATCTGCGGATTATGCTTTCAGGTATACGCAGCGGCGGCATATGGCATGCGTCGTGGTGCTTTTCAAGCCTTGCGGAAAGTGCGACCGGCTCTGCGACCTGAACGATAGCCTTGGGACAATTCTGTGAAACCTCGGAAAGACCTTCCGGAGCATCGGGACAGTCGGAGGTGTAGATCTTCACACTTCCCTCGCTGCCGAAAAGAACAGCCCTCTTTGAGAATACCGCAAGACCCTTGACCGGCATAGGAAGGGCATTAGGCGCCATAAATGCATCAAGTCCCACATCGAAGTAGAATATCATATCTATGGCATAGAAGCCGCTGTGGAACGGGACGGGCTGCAGGCTAACAGATACATTGCAAACGTTTACGGTATTCAGACGAACGCTTGCGGCTTTGTCTATAAGACACTGACCCGGTTTTGTGAGAAGTACAGGCAGATCTTCAAGACAATCTTTATCAGAACAGGAATCATATATACGGGGCGCATTTATGCAAACAGCTTCCCGTACACGGTCAAAGCGGAATTCCTCTTCGCTGTCTGGTCTTATTATATTGTCGGGCATAATACATTTCCTCCTTACTGAGTTTTCAAAGTGTATGACTACCCTTGTAACAACATAATATGCAATGCAGACTGGTGGGTGACAAAAAAGGAGCTGCCGCACTGAGTGCCGGCAGCTCCATGAATTCTTTATCTTGCGTATTCGACTGCTCTGCTTTCCCTGATGATATTGACCTTGATCTGTCCGGGGTATTCGACCTCTTCCTCGATCTTTTTGCATATATCTCTTGCAAGCAGTACCATATCGTCATCTTTGATCTTTTCGGGCTTGACTATGATACGAACCTCACGGCCTGCCTGAATTGCAAAGCTTCTTTCAACACCTTCAAATGAAGATGCGACTTCTTCAAGCTTTTCAAGACGTTTGATATAATTTTCAATATTTTCTCTTCTTGCGCCCGGTCTTGCGGCTGATATCGCATCGGCAGCCTGAACAAGACAAGCGATAATTGTCTTTGCTTCAACATCTCCGTGATGTGCGTGTATTGCGTGTACAACGATCTCGCTTTCTTTGTATTTGCGGGCAACGTCAACGCCTATCTCGATATGCGAGCCTTCGATCTCATGGTCAAGCGCCTTGCCGATATCATGAAGAAGACCGGCACGTCTTGCCATAGTAGGCTCCAGTCCAAGCTCTGACGCCATAATGCCGCAAAGGTATGCGACTTCCAAAGAATGGTCAAGCACATTCTGACCATAGCTTGTACGGAAATGAAGTCTTCCGAGCAGCTTGACAAGCTCGGGGTGCAGACCGTTTACGCCTGCCTCGATAATAGCTCTTTCACCCTCGGATTTTATCATAGCCTCGACTTCAGTGCGGGCTTTTTCGTACATCTCTTCAATTCTTGCGGGATGTATTCTTCCGTCGGAAATGAGCTTTTCAAGCATTACTCTTGCAATTTCACGCTTTACTGGTTCAAAGCATGACAGGGTAATTGCTTCCGGTGTGTCATCTATGATAAGATCAACACCTGTAATGGTTTCTATCGCACGAATATTTCTTCCCTCACGACCGATTATGCGTCCCTTCATTTCATCTCCCGGAAGGGGAACTACAGAAACGGTTGATTCCGTAACATGATCGGCGGCTACTCTCTGTATAGCCAGGGAAATGATCTCTCTTGCGGTTTTTTCGCTTTCTTCTCTTGTTTTCTGTTCAAATTCCATGATCTTGACAGCTTTTTCATGAGTCAGCTCATTGTCAAGATTGTTAAGAATATAGGCCTTGGCCTGTTCTGCTGTAAGACCGGATATCTTTTCAAGCATTTCAAACTCGCTTTGCTTGATCTTTTCGGCTTCAGCCAGTCTGCTCTCGGCAGCTTTGTTTTTCTGGTTGATGGATTCTTCCTTTTTCTCAAGACTGTCTAACTTCTTCTCGACAGATTCTTCCTTTTGCTGTATGCGTCTTTCCTGACGCTGGATCTCCTTGCGTCTTTCGGAGATTTCCTTTTCGGTATTGGATAAAAGTCTGTGGGCTTCATCCTTGCCGGCAATGAGAGCTTCCTTTTTCATTGATTCGGCTTCTCTTTCGGCTTCTTCGGTAATACGCCTTGCTTCCTGCTCGGCGGATCCGATCTTTTCCTCACTGATCTTTTTCCTGTAGGTGAAACCGCCGTAAAATGCGAGTATTCCGACTACAACAGCAACGACAATAATAAGTATAATTGCCAGAAACAGATCCATAAAATTTGACACCTCCTGTTAATTGATTGATGGATTTCTTTGACGATCTCAGATTCATCGAAATAATCATCTCAAAGGTGCCGTACATATTATATTTTCTTTGCATAGGGCTGCATTGGTGCAGCTGATTTGAATTTACATATGGGCGCAGATGTACCCTGGATAAGAATATAATTTCAGATTGCGTAGTATGTATAAAGATCAACATCCGCAGTAAAAGGGAAAAGTTAAGAATTGTTGTCTTCGCACCTTACAGGTGTTATACAAATAA
>DEHG01000021.1:24712-25040 GCA_002351795.1 Ruminococcaceae bacterium UBA2806
TTTTTGTCAAGATTTTTATATAAAATTTCATCTCAGATAATGATATTCTACGATTTGACTATTTATTGCTGTATGTTTTTATCTTTAGGATATGTAACAAAGGTAATTGATTATAATACGGTATGTATAATAACACTAATAGTAATAAAATCAGCTGTAGTATAAAATCAGTGAATCATTGCCAATCAAATTATATACTAATAGTAATTAAAATAAAATATAATACAAAAAGTAATTAATGTAATAACATGGAATGTATACTAATTGTAATTAAGCTATTAAAGAATACTGATTGTAGATAATTAATATACAAATAGATTAATTTGCT
>DEHG01000021.1:25255-29447 GCA_002351795.1 Ruminococcaceae bacterium UBA2806
GGAAGATAGGAAGATGCCAACATCTGAAGCAGCCGTCCAATAGGGCGGCTGTTTTTGTATATTGTTATTACCTGCGGTATAATATACTATTTGTATATTATACCGCTTTCACATAATTGCCTGTAAGCATATTATATAATGAATATCAAATACAGGTGGTGTGAAAATGAGCATAGCTGAAATGCTTATATTATCGGCTGCTCTCAGTATAGATGCTGTCGGGATAGGAGCCTCGTGCAGGATAAAGGGTATAAGTATGCCCTTCAGATCAAAGCTTGAGATAACGTTTGTTTCCTTTGTGCTGACAGAGGCAGCTGTACTTGTGGGAGGAGTAATAGGAAATGCTGTATCTTCTTTTTATGCAAAAATTGCGGGTGCTGTTCTGCTTTTATTTCTCGGTGCTTATATTATCGTCAGTGAAATGATAAAGAGAAAAAGGGCGGGCGCAGAGAATGATAACGATGCATTTATGAATATATCGGACAGAATAGGTGTTAAGGAAGCGGTATGTATAGGAACGGCAGTCTCAGGCGACAGTGTTGCAGTCGGCATAGGTATTGGGAATCAGGCTGTATGGTTCCCGCTGATATGCGCCTTATTTCAGTTTTTGTGTTTGTGTATAGGCGACGGGATCGCAGTCTTTGCAAAAGAAAAGTTCAGGATCAGAGATATTTACCTGACATTGGCTTCCGGTCTGGTAATTATTCTTATCGGTGTGATAAGAATGGTAGATTAATTATACTGCTATACTATTTGTATAATTGAAAAGGATGATTATACTTTTCATGGTAAAAATATCCTTGTAGTATAAATTGTTAAGGGGAAATGTTTTTTGCGTTACTTGCACAAAAGATGACGTGCAAAATTGGTCAAGGCATATATTTTTTTATTTGTATAATTTGACAAATAAACTTGACAGGAAACGGAAATAAGTTCAGAAATAAGAATGTTTTAACAGGAATTTAACAGATTGGAAACATATTTTATAGCTTTTGAAATAATCTGATTGTAAATCTGCACAAAGCGGTCTTGGTATTATCAACAAATATTGATGTTGATAAATGACAAATATGATAAAAAAACAGTATTGTTATAGTAAAATGCACAAATATATTGACTACTGATTATGAATATGGATAAAATTACCCATTAACCGTTGAAATTGACGAATCCTTATGTTATGATAGTTACAGTGGTTGACGAGTGTGTACGACTGTCCGTTGTACAGCTGTCACCGGAAGGCACGTTCAAGTGCACGAAAAATAAAAATTATTAAACAGAAAGAGGGATCATCACAATGGTTAGTAAAACTAAAAAAGTTCTTGCTGTGATTCTTACAGGTATGATGGCTGCTGCGGCTCTTACAGGCTGTAACGGTGGAAGTTCAGGAGGTTCAACAACTTCTACTGCAACATCAACAGCTCCGGCTGAATCTGCTGCAACAGATACTTCAACAGCTGCAAGCACTGCAGCAGGCGAGGCTAAGGATATCGATACTATGACCGATACGATCAAGGCTAAGATGAAGGAAGAAGCTGCTGCTACAGACGGCAAGATCAAGATCACATTCTGGTGTGCAAGCGACGACCGTAAGTTTGAGAAATCCAGAATCGATGAATTCAAGAATAAGTATGCAGGTGACGGATATGAATTTGATATCTCCGTAAAGGCTGCATTCGGTGAGGGCGAAGCAGGCGGTAAGGTTCTTGAGTCTCCGAAGGATGCTGCTGACGTATTCAACTTTGCTGACGACCAGCTTTCATCACTCGTTGAGTCAAAGGCTATCGCACCTGTTATTGAACTTTACAACAGCAACGTTGTTGCAAACAACTCTGAGGAAACAGTAAAGGCTTACCAGATCAACGGTACACCTTATGCATTCCCGAAGACATCAGATAACGGTTACTTCCTCTATTATGATAAGACAGTATACCCGACAGAAGCTGATGTTGCAAACCTTGATGACATGATCAAGAAGGCTGGCGAGAAGGGCAAGAATGTATACTTTAACCTTGGCAATGCATGGTATAATGCTGCATTCTATTTCTCAGCTGGCGTAAAGATCGAGTATGACGGAACAAAGCAGACAACTACATTTGATACAGAAGAAGGCTTTAACGCAGCTAAGGCTATGTGCCATGTAGCTGAAAGCCAGGGCAAGGGCTTCATGGGTAATGACGGCGGCTCAGGCGATAATACAGCAGTAGCTAAGGGCTTCAAGGATGGCAAGCTTGCAGCAGCAGTAATAGGTACATGGGAAGGTCCTGCTATCAAGGACGCTATCGGTGCTGACAACGTTGGCGCAGCTAAACTGCCCACAGCTCTTATCGGCGGCGAGCAGAAGCAGCTTGAATCCTTCGGCGGATATAAGCTCGTAGGTGTTAACCAGTTTACAAAGTATCCTGTAACCTGTCAGACACTTGCATACTTCCTTACAAATACAGAGTCACAGATAGCTCGTTATAAGGAAAGAGGTCTTATCCCGACCGACCTTAAGGCTCTTGAGGACAGCTCCATTCAGGCAGACCCGGCAAGAAAGGCTATCTCCGATCAGCAGCCCTTCTCACATGGTCAGGGCTCAAGCGTAAGCGGTAAGTACTGGTCAACAAATATCGGCGGTTTCGGCGGTGAGATCGTTACAGCTAAGGGTGCAATTGACGATGCAAAGATCAAGAGCAGTCTTAAGAGTATCCAGACTCAGATCGATACCTGATGTAGTATAATAATATTTTAAATTTAAGTTTGATTGACTGTTTTTTGCTATGGGTGGCTTGTGTTTGATCAGGCTGCTCATAGCAAATGAAGTCAATGGGCAAATTTTGTACAAAGGAGTTGTATATGAATGGATTTTCTGGATTACGCCCAGTTGACCACAGGTCAGAAAATATCTTATAAGATCAAATCCTTTTTCACCGGTATTCCCGGAGCGATTGTAGGTTTGTTCAAAGCTATAGGAAAATTCTTTAAAGGCGTTTTCTCGTGGATCGGAAATGGTCTTAAAGGATACGGCAGCAGATTTGCCAAGGGCGATATCGGAACAAAGCTTTCCTATATTATTATGGGTGCCGGCAGTGCAATTCACGGACAGATAGGAAAAGGTCTTTGCTTCCTCGCTGCACAGATCGCTTACATCATGTTTATGATGAATTTCGGATCTGTTTATATTTCTAAGATCTGGGGTACTGTACATTTTGATGAAGTAAGTATCGAAAAGGTTACATATCAGAATGTTGATATCACAGGTGTAGTTGGTAATGTACCGCCTAACTATGACGTTGATCCGATCTTCGGCGCAAAAACAATTACCAACCTGGATTCACTTGATGATTCTAACAAGGTTCTTCTGTTCTTCGTTATGACAGTACTTGTTTCGATCGCATTTTTCGCAGTATATATCACAAACACAAAGAGCGCGTTCAAGTCACAGGGAATCAGGGCTGAAGGCAAAAAGCCTATGAGCTTTATCGAAGAAATGTCTATGTTCCTCGATGAGCGTTTCCATGTAACAATGCTCATTATCCCTGTAACAGGTCTTCTTATTTTCACAGTTCTGCCGATCATATTCACGATCTTCATGGCATTCACGAACTATGATAAGGAACATCAGCCTCCCGGAAATATGTACTGGTGGGTTGGTTTCAAGAACTTTGCTGATGTATTCTACAGCAACCCCGATAAATCTTCCACATTCGGTAAGATCCTCGTATGGACACTCGTATGGGCTGTCTTCGCAACATTCACAAACTATATCTTCGGTATTATCCTTGCGCTCATGATCAATAAGAAAGAGATCAAGTTCAAGGCTTTCTGGAGAACAATGTTCGTTGTTACCGCTGCTGTTCCGCAGTTCGTAACACTCCTTATCATGAAGCTTCTCCTTGCAGACGGTGGTCCTATTAATGAGACACTTGGAGCTCTTGGCGTCCCCACAATTCCGTTCCTTTCGAATTGTGACATGGCGAGAATAACAGTAATCGTTGTAAATATGTGGGTAGGTATTCCGTATACAATGCTCATCTCCTCAGGTCTTCTTATGAATATCCCCGAGGATCTTTACGAGAGCGCACGTATCGACGGAGCAAATGCTTTCCAGCAGTTTACAAAGATCACTTTCCCCTACATATTCTTCGTAACAACACCTTACCTTATCACATCATTTGTTGGTAATATCAATAACTTCAACGTTATCTAC
>DEHG01000021.1:29560-30086 GCA_002351795.1 Ruminococcaceae bacterium UBA2806
CTTCTTGTAACATGGCTGTATAAGTTGACCACTCAGAGTTCGGACTTCAACCTCGCAGCTGTAATCGGTATTATCGTATTCGTGATCTGCGCTACAGGTTCACTTATTACGTTTAATATGTCCAAAGCATCAAAGAATGAGGAGGAATTCTCATGACAAATACATCTTCTATGCAGTCGGGTTATGCTGCAAAAAAGAGAGCTGCCAATATTGTGATATACGTTATCCTTACTATAATGGTAATCATATGGATATCACCTATTGTATGGCTTGTACTTGCGTCATTCAGTGGTGACGGTGTTTCCACAGGCATGTTCCCGAAGACCTTTACATTTGATAACTATATCAGACTTGCTCAGGATCATGAAAGGGACGGTACACCTATTCCTGTAGAGGATATGAAGTTCCCCTATTTCAAATGGGTATTCAACACATTTATCGTTGCAGTTCTTTCATCCGTTATTTCAACACTTATCATCCTCATGGTAAGCTATGCGTTCTCACGTCTCCGTTTCAAGAGCCGTAA
>DEHG01000021.1:30193-30478 GCA_002351795.1 Ruminococcaceae bacterium UBA2806
GGTCTTATCCTTGGTATGTTCCCCGGCTTTATGTCCATGGCTGCTACATATAACATCATGGATATCTTCGGCCTCAAGCAGAACCTTTTCGCACTTGTTATCGTTTACTCGGCAGGTGCAGGACTTGGCTACCAGGTTGCAAAAGGCTTCTTCGATACGATACCACGTTCGCTTGATGAAGCTGCAAAGATCGACGGCGCAACGAGAAACCAGATATTCTGGATCATCATTCTGCCGTTGTCAAAACCGATCATAGTTTATACGGCCTTGACTACATTCATGGGT
>DEHG01000055.1:0-3356 GCA_002351795.1 Ruminococcaceae bacterium UBA2806
GGTCAAAGTCGGAGCCGCCCTTGCCGCCGCCGATCGGCAGACCGGTCAGCGAATTCTTGAAGATCTGCTCAAAGCCGAGGAACTTGATGATACCGAGGTTTACAGAGGGGTGAAGTCTGAGACCGCCCTTATACGGACCGATAGCAGAATTGAACTGGATACGGAAACCACGGTTAACCTGTACATTGCCGTTATCGTCTACCCACGGAACTCTGAACATAAGCTGTCTTTCAGGCTCGGTGATCCTTTCGAGGATAGCTTCCTTCTGATACTGGGGATTAGCCTCGATAACAGGCTCGAGGGATTCGAGAACTTCCTTGACAGCCTGTACGAATTCGGGCTGTGCGGGGTTCTTTTCAATTACTTTTTCAAGTACGTCGCTTACATATGACATGACGGTCACTCCTTAATCCTTTTTTTGAAATATTATTCAGATAATGCAATTCAGTCTCATTGCTTTATCACACAAAAAATATTTTAGCATAAAATTTCCTGATAATCAAGTATATTTTTAAAATTTTTGCAATTTTTTTTTCAGAACTTGCATTTTCGGATCTGTAATATCCTTTCGGCTTCTTTATATGCAGATCTTGACAGTTTAAAAATCAAAAACATAAAGCAACAGCGTCAACAGAGTTAATAAGGGCGGTCTTTTCGCTTGTTAGAAATGTGCAGTAGATCAGCAGCGGGAAGTGTTAGCTGAGGGGAAGGGTGTTTGTTGTGAAATCGGAAGCAGTGTAAGAAAATCAATCAGAAATTTCCGAATATGTTATTTCTCCCTTGCTATCAATTGAGAACAGTATGGGGTCGGTGATGTAAAGATCGCCGTAGGTATCTTCTATACAGAATGCATAATAATAATCCGACGAATCCGGGAGGAAGCTGTATACGATGCTGTCGCCGTCCTGCCACTTATATGCATCCGCCTTGATCTCAGAACCATCCTCAAGGCTGTAGACAGCCTGTATCTTATCGCCGGCTTTAAGCTTCTTTACCCCGCGCGCAGCATAATTACTATCAGAAATGCCATCCCATGTGCCCTCGACAATTATCTTGTCACTGTTTTGCCTGATGCGCAGATTTGTGCGCTTGTCGTTGACATATACAGGAGAAGTATATATGATATATTCTGAGTCTGTGCTTACAACGTAGGTCGAAAGCAGCTGACCGTTGGGAAGAGAGAGCCAGTTGCCGTCAAAGCCGTCGAAGAATTCGCCGGTTTCCCAGTCTGCATTTATATCATAGCTTTCTCCCATCTCGAGCAAAGTATCATCCAGATCAAGATACAGAAAAGCAGTGACTTCGGATGTATACAGAAGACCCTTGTCGTCTATCGTGAAATGGTATCCGCTTTCATCAACAACAGGCTTCTGACTGAATGTGATAAGCTTGCTGTTTTCCTCATCTTCTTTATCGGCATATCCGAAATAAGCGCTGTCCAGATCTTCGCACTGGCAGTCTGTATTGACCCATTTTCCGTTCTGACTGAAAAAGACAGAATTGTCGTATTCATTTGCGGAATAGCCGTTTGCAATCTTATCAACGATCGACATATAATACGGATTCACAGATACAGCAGAGAAGCTTTTCAGATCATCAGAGCCTTGCAGCTGAAACGGAAAATAAATTGAAAGACCGCTTGCATTTTTATGATCCGAAATGAATATTGAAATTATTATAACATAATTTACATTATTATTCAATATTNNAATATTATATGATTTTATGTCATTCTGAAAAGCGAACCGACGAAGAATCTTTTCTTCATTCTGCACTTTTTAAAGATCATTCGCTCAGGATGACAAAGCAATCTTATTAATGTAATGACTGCTATATATAACTAAAGACTGACGTTTTTTCATAATCATTGTTTACAAAATGGCAGCTGAATAATTGTAAAATAATACAATTGTATAAGTAAGGTTAATATTGTAAAATAAAACCATATATTAGTTTTTCACAGATGTGTCATAAAACTAAGAATAATTCACAATAATTAATGAAAGGCGATGAAAAAAGTATGAGTAAAAGTAAATTCAGACGCACACTCAGTATCCTTCTTGCAGGACTTATGGTAACATCTGCGGGTACTGTAACGGCAATGGCAGCTGAACCTGACGGAACACTCGGACCAATCAAGGAATATTTCTCGATCGGACCAAGAAGTGTCGGTCTTGCTATTGAGAATATCCCCGAATTCGCAGAGTATGATGAAGATTTCGAGCTTGATGACGAGGACGGCGACGGTATCTATGAGGGAGAATTCAGGAACCTTATAAGTGATTTCCCCGATTATGATGAAGTTTCTTTCCGTATCCGTCTTGACGGCGAATGGAATGATTGCTGGGGCGCAGCCAATGAAGACGGCTATACATACGGCAGCGAGACTCCTGTTACCGTAAAGATCAAAGATGGTGAAACTCTTAAGGTTTCTTTTGACGCAAGTAACGGCGAGGACTACCGTCACTGGACTGTTTCAGCATATACAACACTTTCCCTCGATCCGGAATACGAACAGCTGTATATTTATGCAGGCGATCCCGAAGAGGACAGCGCCTACATTCCCCTCAAGGATGAGGACGGCGATCATATCTATGAAGGCTATGCAGAAGATTTTATGCTTTACGGCTATGATTTCGTTGTTAATTTCGAAATGATTGAAGACTTGAACTGGTACAGCGACGGAAACGGCAATACTCAGTTTGGCTACGGATACACATTTAAAAATGACCTTGATGAAGGCGAAGGATATAAATTCTATTTCGATACAAACGATCCCGATTATCATAACTGGCATCTGCCCTATACCGACGGCATAACCTTTGCAACAGCAAGTTCTACAGCCGGTCTCGGTGAAAATCAGACGGATATACCTGTACAAGTTGAAAACGACAGCGATAATATTTACATAAGCTTTGATACAACCACCGGCGATCTCAGAACATGGCTTCCCATAGTTGAAGCCGGCTACCGCATTGAGTCTGATGAGCTCTGGGCATGGTTTGACGGCGGCGAGGCAGAGATGACCGATCAAAACGGCGACGGCATATTTGAAGGCGTTTTCGATTACCTTGAACCCGGTACATATGAGTTCGGTATCGGAGCTAACGGAGATGTATGGGGTCCTCCCAACGCAGAAGGCATCACAATGAATAATGAGGATACCTGCATGGTCGAGCTTACTGTAGAAGAGGGCGAATATGTTTATGTCACCTTCGATACAACAGGCGGCAACTGCGAAAAATATGCAGTAACCTATGAAGTAAGAAAGCCCGGTCAGGCTCTTGAAAACAGATCAACACTCGGTCCTGATGTATGCTATGCAGGCGATATAATTGACGTTTACGGTCAGGCAA
>DEHG01000055.1:3437-7939 GCA_002351795.1 Ruminococcaceae bacterium UBA2806
AAAGACCGCTTGAAAACAAGTCTTATACTATCCCCGGATCATTGGTAAGTGCAGCTTCCGATATGAAGAATACCTCTGTTATCAACAGCGATAAGGTTCAGATCGGTGACAAGGTAAGAATAGCCGCATCAGCTAACGGAGGCACAGCTCCCTACACCTATGCATACTATTACAAGAGATCGACCAACGCATCATGGAAAAAGCTCGGAACAGAATGGGGCACAAATACAAGCGTTGCATTTGCACCCACAGCGGCTGCAGATTATGATATCAAGGTCGCAGTCAAGGACAGCACAGGTCAGATCGTTGAAAAGACTTTTACAGTAACAGCTGTTGAAGAGCTTGAGCTTACAAACGTTTCTGCTATCAATTGTTCAACATTGAAGGTCGGCGGAAATGTCAAGCTTACAGGCAAGGCAGTAGGCGGCAAAGCTCCGTATACTTATTCATTCGCATTCAAGAGATCAACAAATACCAACTTTAAGACCATAGGCACACCGTATTCAGGTGAAACAACCGCTAAGGTCAAGCCTTTAGCAACCGGCGAATACGATTTCAGAGTTATCGTTAAGGATGACGCCGGAACAAGAGCTGCAAAGACCTTCAAGGTCAAAGTAGTATGATCCTGCGATTCCACAGGATTTCGGCATCGTAATGCCGCACTGATTGAAATTCATAGGATCCTATATAAAAAATGGAGCATGGCTGAAAAGTATTTTTAGCCATGCTCTTTCACATTGATCGGAATTGCGGTGTGGTAGAAAGCATCGCAGAATTTTTCAGTACGTAAAAACAGTCTGCCGCACTGATGTAAAAAACACAGTGCGGCAGCTTAAAGCAATTTATAATATTATCAGACCCTATAATATTTTTCAAATTCTGCAGGAGTGGGGATCTTTGCAAGCTCAGCGGTTTCAGCACGCTTTGTCATGATAAAGTTCTTTATAAGGGACTCCGGGAATACTCCGCCTTCCATAAGGAAGTCGTGATCTGCTTCAAGAGCATCAAGCGCTTCATCAAGTGAAACCGGAAGAGCCTTGAGTTTCTTCTTTTCTTCTTCGGGGAGATTGTAGAGGTTTACATCATAGGGACCCCAGCCGTTTTCGTGAGGATCGATCTGATTCTTTATACCGTCAAGACCTGCCATAAGTATAGCTGCATAGCAGAAATAAGGATTGCAGGTCGCATCAGGATTACGGATCTCAAATCTGCGTTCCTTCGGTTCCTTAGCATATGCAGGAATACGGATTACTGCTGAACGGTTAGAGGTTGCATATCCTACTGTAACAGGTGCTTCAAAGCCCGGTACAAGACGCTTGAAGGAGTTTGTACTTGGATTTGTAATTGCACAAAGAGCGCTGATATGTTTGAGGAGACCGCCCATGAAATAATGTGCAGTCTTGCTAAGACGTGCTAAGGGTCTTTATTTCGCAGAAAGGATCGATCATAGCGGTATCGGGATCCGGAATGAATACCATATCACTCTTCTCAACAACGGCATATCCGTAGTTTGAAGCATCGAAGCCAATGCCCTTCTTCATTATCTCTTCTGAGAAACTGCCGGCGGGGATCGTTACATGGCGGAACTGTCCGTTGATATCGACCATTTTAAAGTCAACCATTTTGATATCTTCGTCCTTGATCCGCTTAATGATTTCCTGAATTTTATTTTGCATAGCAAAACCTCCATGTAAATATTATTCCTTTACGTTGTAACACAGAATAGAACAAAATTCAACAATTATTTTGCTCATAGTAATATTTTTGTGTAAATTATATCTTACTTAAAAGCAAAAACACATTTTTTATGCCTTAAATCAGCGGATGTTTTTCAAAATCCCAACTCGTTTCAAAGCTGTCCCAGTCAGTTTTGCAAAGCTGTATGTTTTCGTTTACAATATCGTTTATCCTATTCAATACAGAGGTATCTGACGGTGATATTACAGGTATATTTGCTATATCGCCGCATTGGTAATTGATGGTCGGTGCAATTACCTTTAATATTTCCCTGACGCAGCAGGAATTGCATAGGGCTAATAAATAATACCCTCTGTGCTTGTCGCTGAAAAAGCAGCTCATACCTGCAACATCGAAAATATGACCGGACGGCTTGTGTCTGAAAGCAGCTGTACCTGAGGATACAAGCGACCAGCTGAAACATTCCCTGAAATAATATGCTGTGTTCTGAGGTCTTGAACGGAGCTTTCCTTTATTATCATAAAAATTTTTGATTTCAAAACCATCATTTTCCCAGTTTACTATATAATCATTATTTCCGTACCACTTGCGGAATTCGCCGCCTTTGTTATATGGGAACCATTTACACTTACTGTTTTTTGCATTATTCAGACTGTCGGCATGGAAATTTATTTTGTTATTACATACTTCATACCATTCTCTTAAAAATCTGTTATTATCTGCGGTTGCAAGTCCCTGTTTTGGTTCGGCTGTTTTTCCAAGCAATGTTCCGTTTTCAAATGCTCTGATAAAATTTTCGCTCATCCAGTAAGCTGAGGGCGAACCGGGAATTTTGGAAAAATTATAGGCATAGGATTCAAAATAGTATCCGCAGTCATGGTCTGATAAAGCTTCGAGGACTTTTTCTCTTTGTACTTCCATACCTCCCCTGAAATCGGTCAGACGGAGATAGCAGCCTTTTTTGCGTATGTGACGATTTTTAAGTGTAAATGTACAAATAGGAACGGTTGCTTCCTTAAATGCAGAATATTCAAATTGGATAAGAGTTTCGATAGTCTGATTTGTATATAAGTGTTTTCTTAGCTTTTCATAGCTATGAATGAACATCCAGACATACGGAGTCAAAAAGCCTGAATAACCGTCGGGCTTTGTCATTTGTGAGCATCTTATCATGAATACAGAAAACAGATCTGATTTATAGTCGGCATAGTTTTTCTTGATAAATGCGTCAAGCTTCGGACTGAAATTTCCGCCCATATACGGAGGGTTCGTGCATACAACATCATATCTGCGTACCATTATCTTTGCCTGAGCAAGCAGGGCAGGGAAGTGCTTAATAATATCTTTTTTTCGGGCAATATCAAATACATTATCATAATCGGTATTTATTATTTCATTATATTTGCTTTCGAGTTGATTTATCTCATCGGCAGTTATTTTAAGCCTGAGTATGCTTCCGTATTCTTTTGCATCAATAAACTCATTACAAAGCTTTTCTGCTGTATCTTTAAGCTCTCCGAAAAGCTCTGTATTATCGGTATTTATACTGTTGCTTTCCTGAATGGAAAAAATATTCGGTCTGATACCACGGGTGAGAAAACGGCGGTCGTATGAGCGAGCCTTCATCATTACCGCAAAGTAGGCAAGCTGTGCGGCACGATCGTCGATATCAAGACCGTACAGATTTTTTTCAACTATTATCCTTGCGGCATCACGTTCGGTATAGCCCTGACTTTTATATATCGACATAAACACATCAAAAGCATATACCAATATATGCCCGCTGCCCATACAAGGATCGAGGAATGTAGTTGTCAGCGGAGAGTGATCGGTGGTCAGATTTTTGAGCTGTTCATGTACCTCAGGAGCTTGTTCAGTCTCAGGCAGGAAATATTTCCACCCCATTTTCTCGGCAATTTCTTTTTCACTCTTTGAGCTTTGGGCTTTGAGCTTTGAACTGAAAATTCTCCCAAGAGAATTTTCTACCATATATCGTACTATCCAGTCAGGGGTGAAAAGCTGTGTGGCAGCGGGAATATCCTCCCTGTGTATTTTCTGTGTTGAAGGTCGGGAAAAAATCTTCTCTTTCGGTTCGGTATTGTAATACTGATAAAGCCAGCCGATTATCTCGACCTGACCTTCCTTTTTAATATTGAAATCATCCTCCGGAATGTCATTTATCAGATGTCTGACAATGCCGTCACTATCTGTAAAGGATACGTTCATCAGCAGCTCGGTATAATCATCCGTCTGTTCAAAAAGCTCCGGAAGTATCTCGCTAAGTTTATTGCACTGCCTGATAAACAGAAACTGAAACAGCTCGTCAAGCTTGTTTGTGTCTTTCAGACGGTCTATCATTTCAGCTTCTTCAAGCGTAAATTCAAGATCTGATTCAAACGGATGTGTAACAATATCCGGCTCTGCTTTATCGGGATTCTCAGAGGAAAGTATGCGTATCCGTCCCGGCAGATAATCATTCACTTCCATAAAGCGTATAGCGATAAGCCTGTTGAACCATGTGTAGGCGACCTGTTCTACAACCGCATCAAAGGACTCGCTGTAGGGCAGCTGTTTTGCTGTAATAGCGGCGGCAAGTGAACGTCTTTGTTCTATGACGGTTTTATTTTCAAGTCTGACAGGCTGATTTGTACCGATATCAAATATTTGCAGACTTTCCGTTGACTGCGGCAAAGGCTCGGCTATGCCCTTTTCGTTAATGCCAAGCAGTCCGGCTTTATATATGATCTCGCTTCTGAGCTTATTTCTTGCCCATACTGCAAAGCTTTTTATTGCTGTCTTATTCA
>DEHG01000102.1:0-359 GCA_002351795.1 Ruminococcaceae bacterium UBA2806
ATGTTTGCCTTGGGCATGGCTATGTAGTCCTTGAATCGTCCCGGGATGGGCTTGTACATCTCGTGGATCGTGCCGAGCACCGCATAGCAGTCCCGGATCGTTCCCACAATGACACGGACAGCAAACAGATCGTAAATCTCTTCGAGAGATTTCTGCTGTTTGAGCATCTTGCGGTAGATACTGAATAGATGCTTGACGCGTCCGTCCACTTCGCCTTCGATGCCGGCCTCATGGATGTGACGCCTGACCTCGATCGCGATCTCCTGAACATAGTGCTCGCGCTCACTCTTGCGCTGCTCCACCTTCGCGGCCAGATCATAATATATGTCCGGATAAAGATATTTGAGCGAAAGATCGTC
>DEHG01000102.1:514-1414 GCA_002351795.1 Ruminococcaceae bacterium UBA2806
GTGCGCATATTGTGCAGACGGTCTGCCAGCTTGATCAGAATGACACGGATGTCCTTTGCCATGGCCAGAAACATCTTACGCAGATTCCTGGCCTGCATGTCCTGCTGGGCCTGTGACCTGTCCACATAGTCCCCTGAGAGTTTCAGTTTTTTCAGTTTGGTGACACCGTCAACCAAAAGCGCGACATCATTTCCGAACTGTTCCCCGATTTCGCTTCTGGTAAGGACCGTATCCTCGACTACATCGTGCAGAATGCCGGCCACGATGGTCTCCTTATCCATTTCAAGGCCTGCCAGAATGATCGCCACACAGAGCGGATGGATGATATAGGGTTCTCCGGATTTGCGCAGCTGTCCCTCATGCGCCTTGCTCGCAACTTCATAAGCCTTCACGATCAATGAAATATCATCGGAGGGATGGTATTTTCGGACACGATCAATAAGGCTCTGGTAAAGATCCTCAGGACAGTGATATTCTCCAATGCTCTCGATCTTACCGGTGTCTATAGAGACTTCTCTTCTATTGTCTTTCTGGCCTTTGATGTCTGTCATGTTGCACCTCTGCCGACAAGACCCGGTTACTCCCAGTCTTTTCTTTTATCCTTTACTATTACCCTTTACTATTTTCCTTAACTGTCGAAAATAACGATAGCCTTAAATATTGATAACCTTATATAATAATAGCCTAAAATAATGATAAACAATTCAAAATATTGCCTGAAAAATTAAAAAGTAAAGCAATTATAGTCTGTTTTGTTGAGTACGTCAATCGGGATTTTGAATGATGCGGGAAAAAAGCGGAGAAGAAAACAATGATTTGTACACCATAAAGCGCGTATCATTTCGCACAGCAGAAAAGATACGCGCTCGCACTGCTGCCGATATTCGAAAAACGCCCCGC
>DEHG01000102.1:1470-2180 GCA_002351795.1 Ruminococcaceae bacterium UBA2806
GGTTTCAGAGCCTTCTCCCAACTGCATGTGATAAAACTACGCGTGTTCTTCGCGTCCCGACGCTTCGAACCCGCTCCCGCCATTCGGATTCCCGCGCCGCTTCACGTCGCTTCATCCTCATGTCGGGACATTCGCAAAATAGCCGCACATCCGAACGTGCGAGCACGTTCGTCTGTGCGGCTGCTTTGCTCATTGTTTTATCACATCATTCCAGGGGCGCCTGCGGGCATGGGAGGCATGGGCTCCTTGATGTTGGCAACAGCAGCTTCAGTGGTAAGGAAGCTGGAAGCCACGCTGGTTGCGTTCTGGAGTGCGCTTCTTGTAACCTTTGTCGGGTCAACAATACCGTTTGACATCATGTCAACATACTCCTCTGTAAGAGCATTGAAGCCATAACCCTTCTTGCCGCTTGTCATGATCTTGTCAACAATTACAGAACCCTCAAGACCTGCATTCTCTGCGATCTGACGTACGGGCTCTTCAAGTGCCTTGAGAACTATCTTTGCACCTGTCTTTTCGTCGCCTTCAAGTGTATCTACAAGTGCTGCAACAGCGTCAACTGTATTGAGGAGAGCTGTGCCGCCGCCTGCTACGATACCCTCTTCAACTGCTGCCTTTGTAGCTGCAAGAGCATCCTCAATGCGGAGCTTCTTTTCCTTCATCTCGATCTCTGTAGCTGCGCCTACCTTGATAACTGCAACACCGCCTGC
>DEHG01000102.1:2242-15651 GCA_002351795.1 Ruminococcaceae bacterium UBA2806
TCCTGAAGCTTCTCTCTGTCAAAGTCTGATGTTGAAGCCTCGATCTGTGCACGGATCTGACCAACTCTGCCCTTGATATCCTCAGCATTGCCTGCGCCGCCTACGATAACTGTATTTTCCTTGTCGATCTTTACCTTTGCTGCACGGCCAAGCTGACCCATGTGTGTATCCTTCAGCTCCAGACCGATCTCCTGTGAAATTACTTCGCCGCCTGTAAGTACAGCGATATCACGGAGCATTTCTTTTCTTCTGTCGCCGAATCCCGGAGCCTTTACGCCGATGCAGGTAAATGCGCCTCTGAGCTTATTGACAACCATTGTTGAAAGTGCCTCGCCCTCGATATCCTCGGCAATGATAACAAGCTTATTCTTGCCTGCCTGGATCATTTCCTCAAGCAGCGGGAGGATTTCCTGGAGATTGGAGATCTTCTTGTCTGTGATAAGGATGAATGCATCCTCTACAACAGCTTCCATCTTCTCTGTATCTGTACACATATAAGGTGTGATATATCCTCTGTCAAACATCATACCGTCAACAACATCGGAATATGTCTCTGCTGTCTTTGACTCCTCAACAGTGATAACACCGTCGTTGCCAACCTTTTCCATTGACTCTGCGATAAGATTGCCGATAACCTCATCAGCAGCAGAAATAGCAGCAACTCTTGCGATATCCTTGGAGCCTTCAACCTGCTTTGAGTTCTCCTTGAGAGCCTCAACTGCAACGTCTACTGCCTTGCTGATACCCTTTTTGAGTATCATCGGGTTTGCGCCTGCGGTAACATTCTTCATACCCTCACGGATAAGAGCCTGTGCAAGCAGTGTAGCTGTTGTTGTACCGTCACCGGCAACATCATTTGTCTTTATTGAAACTTCCTTTACGAGCTGTGCGCCCATGTTTTCAAAGGCGTCGTCAAGCTCGATCTCCTTTGCTATTGTAACACCGTCGTTTGTGATAAGCGGTGCGCCGAATTTCTTATCAAGAACAACATTTCTGCCCTTGGGGCCGAGTGTGATCTTTACTGTATCTGCAAGCTGGTCAATACCGCTGAGAAGAGCCTTTCTTGCGTCCTCTCCATAAACAATCTGTTTAGCCATGATAAATTACCTCCGTATTTCCTTATTTCTTTTTCTTATTACTCTACTACTGCCAGAATATCAGACTGACGAACAATGGTGTATTCCTCACCGTCAAGCTTTACATCTGTACCTGAATATTTGCTGGTGATGACCTTATCGCCGACATTCACATACATTGTTACCTCTTTGCCGTCAACCATTCCGCCGGGGCCTACTGCAACAACTGTAGCAAACTGCGGCTTCTCCTGTGAAGCAGCTGTAAGAATGATGCCGCTCTTTGTGGTTTCCTCAGCAGCCTCAGCCTTTACAACAACTCTGTCAAGCAATGGTTTAATAGTCATAATAAATTGCCTCCTTAAAGCAAAATATAATAAATGATTTTAATTAGCACTCTCTACCTTTGAGTGCTAAATGTATTGTATACCCTTTTACAAAAAAAATCAAGTACTATTTATCATTTTTTAATAATTATTTTTTATCACATGATATAATACTAAGATTTCTGCATTAATATGCTTATGACAGACACAAAAATGCCCCGACCATGCGGCCGGGGTACAATTATTTATCTGCCGTCACGATGAGCAATTATTACATACATCGTCTTGAAAATAAGCTTTGCATCTGTTTCGAGACTTCTGTCAGCAATATACTGACGATCCATCTCCATCCACTGTTCAAATGAAATATCATTCCTGTTCCTGCTTGCCTGCCAGTAGCAGGTAAGTCCCGGAGTAACAAGAAGTCTTTTCCTGTCATTTTCACTGTACTGAGCAACCTCATCGGGAAGTGCTGGTCTAGGACCGACAATAGACATATCGCCCTTGAGGATATTTACAAGCTGGGGAAGCTCGTCTATATTTGTCTTTCTGATGAATTTTCCGATGCCTGTAATTCTCGGATCGTCCTTCATTTTAAAAGCCGGACCGTCCATTTCATTGTATTTACGGAGCTTTTCCTTCAATGCTTCCGCATCAAGGCACATGGAACGCAGTTTATACAGTTTAAACAGCTTTCCGTTTTTTCCCACACGGGTCTGTACAAATATCGGGTGTCCCTTGCCGTCCCAAAGAGAAATAAGGATGATTACAACCAGAAGAAGGGGTGAAAAAACGATCAGCGCACCGAGAGAAAGAACTACATCAAAAAAACGTTTCAAAAAGGAATACAGCCGCTTTTTTTCATATGTAACATCTGCACTGCGTCCCCCGGCTTCGGATGATAAGAGCAAAGCATCATTATTCATTTTCCAAACACCCCATTAATATGATTTCATGTAATCAATTATAGCATTTAAAAAAATATTAGTCAATTGTATTAATCGTTTTTTGTACACTTGGAAATATTTTTATATAAAAAACCAAAGATTTCCTGTTTTTGACTATAAAATAAGTCATTTTATCAAAAAAGCGTCCCTGCAAAAACAGAGACGCACAGATTAAAGCTTATGTATTTTTATCCACCTGATGGAACTGCTTGAGGTTGCCTGTTTTGTTGCTTCTCTTTGCAAGCTCGTCCATGACCTCATCAACAGTTATTCCCTGCTGAGCCATCATTACAAACAGATGATAGATAAGATCGGAAATTTCAAGAACGGTTTCCTTATTGTCACCGTTTTTGGCAGCAATAATTGTTTCGCTGCATTCCTCGCCGACCTTTTTCAGTATCTTGTCAAGACCCTTTTCAAAAAGGTAACAGGTATATGAACCCTCCTGCTTTTCTGCTTTGCGGCTCATAATTGTTTCATAAAGATCATAAAGCTCGTTACTGTTCTCCACTTTGATATTCCTCCCAGATATTATTAAAAAAGCATGAATGACTTCCCGTATGGCATGCCGGCCCTGTCTGATCGACGATAACTAAAAGCGTATCCTTATCGCAATCGCCCTTTATGTCAATGACCTTCTGAAGATGACCCGATGTTGCACCCTTGTTCCACAGTTCCTGTCTTGAACGGCTGTAAAACCATGTATATCCCGTTTCAAAGGTCTTTCTCATGGATTCCCTGTTCATATATGCAAGCATAAGGACCTGACCTGTCGTTCTCTCCTGAACTATAGCGGGAAGGAGATCAGCCTTTTTGAAATAGTCTTCAATAAAATCAAATTTTCCCATCAGATATTGGCTCCTTTGCCGTTATGCTTTGCAGCCTTTGCAATTTCTATCGCCTGCTTCAGATCAAGCGCACCGCTGTAGATAGCCTGACCGCTGATAGCGCCGTATATATCAAGATCCGTAAGATTAATGATATCCTTCAGATTTGAAACGCCGCCCGAGGCAATTATATTGCACTTGACAGACGCTTTAAGTTCATCAAGCATGGTAAGATTAGGTCCGCTGAGCATACCATCCTTTGAAATATCAGTAAATATTATGTAATGAACGCCTATATCCTCCATCTGCTTTGCAAGCTCGATAAAATTTATCTCCGAGGTATCTGTCCAGCCCTCAGCGGAAACAAAACCATTCTTTGCATCAATGCTTACAGCAATATTAAGCGGATACTTCTTTACGGCTGTTTTTACAAAATCAGGATCCTTTATTGCGGCTGAACCGAGTATAACTCTGTCAATGCCGTTTTCAAGATAGTATTCAACGGATTCCATATTCCGTATCCCGCCGCCTACCTCTATTTTCAGCTTGGTATTCTTTCTTACCTCAAGAATAAGATCCGAGTTTACACGAACGCCGTCCTTTGCGCCGTCAAGATCTACCATATGCATAAAGACAGCGCCTGCCTCTTCAAATGCCTTTGCTGTTTCCACAGCGTCCTCCGCTACCTTATGGGCAGTGGAATAATCACCCTTGTAAAGACGAACGCAATTGCCGTCCTTTATATCAATTGCCGGTAATATCAACATATATATCAATCCTTCCTGTCAGCTATACTTTAACTTCATAATACACCCTTTGTCGAGAGAGGTTTGTCGCTTCCTGTAAGAGTAACCGCTTCCCTGAGCGCATGGGCAAGAGCCTTGTACAGTGCTTCTGTCATATGATGTGAATTTTTCCCGTAAGGACACTGCAAATGGAGAGTTATCCCCGAATTATATGCAAAAGCCCTCATAAATTCCTCAGTCATACAGCTGTCATAACCGCCGATACGTTCCTCGGGAAAGGCTGCGTCAAATACAAGAAAAGGTCTGCCGCTTATATCAAGGGCACAAAATCCGAGAGCTTCATCCATCGGTACATAAAAACTGCCGAAACGCTTTATTCCACCCTTGTCGCCAAGAGCCTTGTCAAAAGCCTTTCCCAAGACGATGCCCGTATCCTCGATAGTATGATGACAGTCCACTTCAAGGTCGCCGTGTACATCCACCCTCAGACCAAATCCGCCGTGAACGGCAAAAGCCGTAAGCATATGGTCAAAAAAGCCTATGCCGGTAGAGATGTCTGCATCTCCTCCGTCAAGATCAAGAGAAACCTTTATCTGTGTTTCCTTTGTATTTCTGCTTATCTCAGATGTACGCATTTTAACCGCCTCTTTCGTAAAATAAAGTATAGAACATTTTTTTCCCTTTGTAAATACAAAACCGAAAAAAACGTTTATTTTAGGATTTACTTACAAATTGATATTTTTTTAACGATTGGTTTTTAGTATGTTTTTCATAATACATTTTTCTAATAGTACAAGAAAACGGTTGTTTTCATCCTTGCTGCCTGCTGTTATCCTGAGCGCTCCAGCCTTTTTGAACCATCTTATCGCAACGCTGTTTTCAAGCATGAATTCATATATCATTTCAGCCTTATCCGTTTCAAGAAAGATGAAATTGGTGCATGGCTCATATGCCTTCATCGGCAGCTTATAATTTGATATCAGCCCGCATATCTGCTTATAAAGCGAGCTTGTATTCTCTATTATCTCATCATGGCGGCTGTCAAGCATATCCTTATGCCTGTAGATACACTCACCTATCGCCTGTGAAAGTGAATTGACATTATAGGGTGATTTTACAGCCCTGAGCGCCTTTGTGATGGTATCATTAGCTATTGCAAATCCGAGTCTTATACCTGCTGCGCCGACTGCCTTTGACGCAGTTTTAAGCACGATAAGATTATCATAACCGCTTGCCTCTTTGATCAGCGGCTGATCCCAGAAATCCATATATGCTTCATCAAGCACCACAAGACAATCTCCCGCACCGTTTACAAGTTTTTTCGCATCCTCTGCGGAAATGCCCTGTCCTGTAGGGTTGCACGGATTTGAAAAAATTATCATATCCGCCTTATTGTCCGCAGCAAATTTTATAAGTTCATCAACATCAATATTAAGGTCATCATTTTTCTTATATGTCAGTATTTCATTTTCGGATAAAAATGAATAAAAGGCATACATTGAAAAATCAGGATCCGTTACTACCACACGGCTTCCCCTTTGCAGCATTGCCGAAGCGAGCAGATACAAAACCTCATCAGAGCCGTTTGTAACGGTTATATTATCGGGGTCAATTCCGTAATAATCTGCAAATGCCTCCCTGAGTGCTTTGGCTGTCGTATCGGGATAACGGTTGTAATCCATCCTCCCCGCTATCTCCTTTATCTCGTCCTTTACCTCATCGGGCAGGTTGAAAAATGATTCATTTGCATCGAGCCTGATATCATATGTACCGCTTATGGGTTCATAGGGTTCAAGCTCCCTTACCTTTTCACATAATTTATACGACATATTTACCTCCATGCTTTGAGCTTTGGACTTTGAGCAAATTATTATTCAAATCTTACGATAAGAGAATTGGCATGAGCTGTCAGACCTTCTGTATTTGCAAAGCGTACAATATCATCGTGGTCAGCCCTTAGCGCATCCTCTGTATAATAGATGAAGCTTGACTTCTTTACAAAGCTGTCAACGGAAAGCGGTGAGAAAAATCTTGCTGTTCCGCTTGTGGGAAGAACATGGTTTGGTCCCGCAAAATAATCTCCGAGCGGTTCGGGAGAATAATTGCCGAGGAATACAGAGCCTGCATTGTCAAGCTTTCCGACATATTCCATCGGGTTTTTGCAGCATACCTCAAGGTGCTCCGGCGCAAGACCGTTTGCCATTTCTACCGCCTTATCCATATTGTCGCATATTATGATCGCACCAAAGTTTGTAAGTGATTCGTCAATGATCTCTTTTCTTGAAAGCTCCTTTATCTGTCTGTAAAGCTCCTCAATGGTTTTATCCGCTATATCCTGTGAAGTCGTAACAAGTATCGCAGACGCCATTCTGTCATGCTCCGCCTGAGACATAAGATCAGCCGCAAGGAATTTCGGGTCTGCGCTTTCGTCTGCAAGAACAAGTATCTCACTGGGTCCTGCTATCATATCAATATCAACTATGCCATAGACAAGCTTCTTTGCCGTTGCTACAAAGATATTGCCGGGTCCAACTATCTTATCGACCTTGGGAACGCTTTCCGTACCGTATGCAAGAGCCGCAACAGCCTGGGCGCCGCCCATAAGGAATACCCTGTCCACTCCCGCTATTTTTGCGGCAGCCATTATATCGGGATTGGGCTTTCCGTTTTTAAGCGGAGGAGTTGTCATTATCAGTTCTTTTACACCTGCTATTTTTGCGGGTATAGCATTCATGAGAACAGACGACGGATATGCAGCCGTACCGCCCGGAACATAAAGCCCCACTCTTTCAAGCCCTCTTATACGCTGACCTAAAATAACACCGTTTTCCTTTGTTGTAAGCCAGCTCTGCTGAAGCTGACGGGCATGGAAATCACGGATGTTTGCAGCAGCTCTTTCAAGTGTTCCGATAAATTCAGGATCACATTCCGAAACAGCCCTATCTATCTCTTCCTTCGGCACCTCAAAGAATTCCGGCGCCTTTCCGTCAAATTTTATCGTATATTCTTCAATTGCCTTATCACCGTTTTTGCGTACATTATTTATTATATCGGATACGATAGCCGTAACATCCCTGTCTGTATCGCTGCTTCTGTCACGAACAGCTTTAAGGAATTCATATTCAGCCTTTCCGTCCGCCTTGACAATTTTTATCATTGCATTTTCTTCCTTTCCGTTTCCATCTTATCGGCAAGCTCCTCGATCTGCGCTTTTCTCAGTTTGAGGCTTGCGGAATTTGCAATAAGCCTTGCAGATATCGGCGCTACATTATCCTCTATTATAACAAGACCGTTTTCCCTTAATGTCGAGCCTGTTTCCACGATATCAACAATAGCATCCGCAAGACCTAAAAGCGGCGCAAGCTCCACCGAGCCTTCTATCTTGATAACACGGATATCCATACCCTTTCCTTCAAAGAAATTCCTTGTTACATTAGGATATTTTGTAGCAATAGTCTTTGCCTCATAGCCTGAAAAGAAATCAGTTCCTTCCTTTCCCGCAAGCGCAAAGCGGCATTTGCCGAAGCCAAGATCAAGTATCTCATAAAAGCTTCTTCCGTTTTCCATTATTGTATCCTTGCCGACAACGCCTAAATCGCATACGCCGTTTTCTACATATGTAATAACATCCGCAGCCTTTGCAAGAACTACCTCAATGCTGCCGTCTCCTATCGGGAGGATGAGCCTTCTTCCCTTTTCCCTTACGGCAGTACAGTCAAAACCTGCCGATTCCAAAAGCTTTACAGTATCCTTTTCCAGTCTGCCCTTTGTCAGGGCTATTCTTAATGGTTTCATCCGTTTCATACTCCTGTATCTATCGTCTTAATTTCCTCACCGACAAGCGTCAGCTTCTTTATCCCGTTGAATTTTGCATAGTCAAGCGCCTGTTCAAGCGTTTCAAAAACACTGTTTTCACCGACAATGCCTGCACCGAGCAGATCTGATGTATATTTGATCGCCTTTATTTCATAACCGTCCTCACTGTGGACAAGAACATCGGGCTTTTTCTTCTGAGGAACGTTTCCTCTTTTCATCATGACATTTGCAAGAGCGTCAACATTTATGCCGAAGCCTATCGCCGCTGCGGGTCTGTCAAAGTTATCCAAAAGCTTGTCATATCTGCCGCCGATAAGTACAGGCTCGCCCGAACCCATTACATATCCGCTGAAAACGATATCGCTGTAATAATCATTTCTCTGTACAAGACCGAGGTCGATCATTACCCTGTCGCCAAGCCCGATCTTCATAAGGTCATTATAGATCTCTCTTACATATTCAAGCGAACGCAGAGCCTTTTCATCCTCACACATGGTTATCGCTTCATCAAGGACTTCAACCCCTCCGAAAAGACGGGGAAGTCTGCGTATCATATTGACAGCCTGCGTCTGCTCCAGCTTATCAAGCTCACTGTTGAGCGCAGAATAATTCTTTGATTCTATAAGCTGTCTTATCTGCTCTCTTTCGCTGTCGCTTACGGGAAGCTTCCTTGCAAGCGCCCTGTAGAATTTTGCATTGCCAAGCTCGATACGGAAATCGGGAACGCATTTTGACAAAGCCTCAACTGCCGTGGTGATCGTTTCAAGATCAGCTCTTTTTCCCTTTGCGCCGATAAGCTCAATGCCTGTCTGCATTACCTCATTGCTTCTTCCGGTAAGTCCGGGGTTATATCTGTATACTCTTTGGTTATAATATAAACGTATCGGGTGTCGCTCGTTCATAAGCCTTGTTGTCACCATTCTGGCTATCGGAAGTGTGGAGTCCGGGCGGACTACCATCAGTCTGCCTTTGGAGTCACTCATTTTGAACATTGCTTCCATCGGGATGCCCGATACCTCTTCTTTGAAAAGGTCATAAAATTCGATTCCCGGGGTCAGAACCTCATGAAATCCCCTCTGAGAAAAAACCTTGCCCAGTATGGATGAAACCGTCCTGTTTGCAAGACATTCCTCAAAAAGAAGATCCTTTGTTCCCTCGGGTGTGATCTTTGAATAGTTTTTCATAAATTCTACCTCGTTGTTTTTTCTTCGGCGTAAGCAAACCGATGAATAAAACGGTCTGTATCTGCCGATAATATAACAGGCTATCTCTGAAAACCTGTTTTTTTGCATAGATCAGGGTATTATAGCAGACGCCATTGATGTTTACCATTGTCATTCTGAGGGAACATAATAATTCTTCGCTGTCGCCCGGAATGACATAAGTTATTATTTTGTGACATTCACTATAAGCAAAGCCGCCAATAACTCTACAGCCATATGCTAAAAAACTTTTCCGGAGATGTCATTTGCACAATAGTAAGCAGCTTTGACAGACTTCATTAAGGTAAAGCATTAGCATGCTAATAAGATATCATATTATAGCAGTTTTGTCAATACCCAAAAAATATTAATTCCCACCGTATTATTATGGAATACAGTGGGATACCAACATTCCAAATACCGCAAAAGCACTTGTCATGCGGTATTTGTATCCTATTAAATTTTATCATATTATTACTCTTTTATCAATAGATAGACAAAAAATGTACTGCAAAAAAATACAGATGTAATTATTACACACAATAATACGCTGCAAAATCAAACTTATGTAAAAAATAGCACTAAAGTCACAAATATTTAGCATTTTTATCTTATTTCCATTCAAAAAAAACTTGTATTTTCCAAAAAAATATGCTATGATATATTAAAGATAATGTATTTAACTAATTGATATTGTATGTTTTTAATAGTGAGACTAAGAGATCAATTAATACCATAAAAATACTTGTCTGCATGGTCGCTCTGTTACACACTCATCGGGAAATATATCCGTGTGCATTTCAGATGGAGCGAACAGCCGGAGATCAATTGTTATGCTGTTCTGAGCGACTCAGACAATGTCGCCGGCACATCATATTCTGAACCTTTTTATAAAACTATTACCCTACATATTATATCTCACTTGCTTAAAAATGTCAATGATTTATTTGAAATTATATGACAAAAAATACTGAGCATAACATAATACTTGATTACAAGATACTTTACATATAATTTAAGGATTATAATGAAAGGGGGGGTAACGATTATGTTTTGGGAAAGATTTTATGGCTTGTGTTTAAAAAGGGGAAAAAAGCCAAATCCGGTAGGTAAGGAAATAGGACTATCATCGGGAATAATAAGTAAATGGAAAGCCGGAGGAATACCTAACGGTGAAACCCTGATGAAGCTTTCAGCTTATTTTGATGTATCCATTGATTATCTGTTGGGACTCAGTCCGCAGGTCGAGATCCAGGAAACAGATATTGAGCCTATTATTTCGGACATTGCATTAAAGGACAGAGTTAAACTGAATTCAAATAACCTTAATACTGTCGGTTTATCATATCTGGCTGAGTACTCTGATTACCTTGCTTCTAAAACAAAGTACCGCAAGGATGAACTTACCAGTGTCATGAATGTCAAAGGAGAATTCTGATGCAAAAAAATGCTGTATCTATCCGGGATACAGCATTTTTTTCGTTATCTTCGTTTTTTAACAAATTTTCCGATCACTATAGCTATAAGCAATGCGATCATATTTACAATAACAATGCTTGCGCCTGTCGGGGCGGAATATGTATAGGATGATGTAAGACCGATAAAGAAGCATAAAACGGAAACAGACGCCGAGGTGATAATTACCGTTTTGAATCTGCTGCAAACACGCATTGATATTACAGCGGGAAAAATTATCAGGCTTGAAATAAGCATTGAACCCATCATTTTCATTCCGACCACTATCGTCAATGCAGTGAGCAAAGCGATTATCATATTGTATACTCCTGCTTTTGTGCCCGTTGCCCTTGCGAAATTCTCGTCAAAGGTGACGGCAAAAATCTTATTATAAAAGAACACAAACATTATAAGTATGAACACCGAAAGAATGGAGCAGAAAACAACATCACCTGTATCCATTGCAATTATGGAGCCGAAAAGATAACTGTTGATATCGGTATTCAGTCCCGATACGGAAGCTACGGTAATACCGACTGCAAGTGCGCTTGTGGAAATAAGAGCAATGGCGGCGTCACCCTTTATTTTACCGTTTTCGCTTATACGCAGAAGAAAAAATGCGGCGATAACAACGACGGGAATCGCTATCTGGAGCGGTGCAGCTGCGCCTATGGCAGAAGCAACGGCAAGCGCACCGAAGCCTACATGGGAAAGACCGTCCCCTATCATTGAATAACGTTTCAGCACAAGACTGACTCCCAGCAGCGAAGCGCACAGAGAGACAAGCGTGCCGCCGATAAGCGCTCTTATCATAAAATCATTACTGAACATTTCAATTAACTCGTTGATCATGTTATACCTCGCCAAAGAAATACTGACCGAGCGGACTGTTGATATACTGCTGTGTTGTACCGAAAAAGCTCTTTTCAGAATTAAGATGGAGTATATGCGTGGCATATCTCGCAGCAGATTTTATATCATGCGATACCATTACAATCGTTATCTTATCGGTCTTATTCAGATCTTCAATAAGCCTGTACATTTCCTCTGTCACGATAGGGTCAAGTCCTGTCACAGGTTCATCAAGGAAAAGCAGCTTTTTTCCTGCACATAATGCCCTTGCAAGCAGAACTCTCTGCTGCTGACCGCCGCTGAGGTCACGGTAGCTTCTTTTCATAAGCTCCTCTATCCCAAGCTTATGTATATTTTCGTGGGCTGTCATCTTATCAGCCTTTGAATAGAACGGGCGCAACCCCCTGCTGTTAAGACGGCCCGAAAGTACGACCTCAAAAACACTTGCAGGAAAATCCTTTTGCGCCGGCGTCTGCTGAGGAAGGTAACCTATATCTTTTTTTTTCAGGTTATCAGAAAAGATTATCTTTCCTTTGTCAGGAGATTTCAGACCCAGAAGACCCTTTGTAAGTGTACTTTTGCCCGAACCGTTCTCACCCACTATACAAAGATAATCGCCCTCGCTTATCGTAAAGCTCAGATCCTTTATTACATCGACATCCTCATATGAAAATGCAAGCTCCTTACATTCTATCAGCACTCCCATTTCAGGACAAAGCCTCCTTCAGATTTTTCAGATTCTTTTTCATCAGTGATACATATGTTTCCCCGTTATTGAAGCCGTCCGCATCGACATTATGACATGAATGGAATTCAAGCACCTTTGCGCCCGAAGGCTCGGCAATTGTTTTAGCGACCTTTCCGCTTGAAAACTCAATTTTAAAAACAACGGGGATATTTTTTTCCTTTACCTTATCAATAAGGAAGGATATTGTTGCGGCGCTCGGTTCAGTTTCTGCGGAACAGCCGGGGAAAGCGGCGAAATACCCCAATCCGTATTCATCCGTAAAATACCTGAACGGGAAGCGGTCGCCGAAAACGACAAGTTTATTCTTTGCCGAATCAACTGTTTCTCTGAACTCATTATCAAGCTGTGTAAGCTGAGCGCAGTACTGTCTTGTATTTTCGTCATAGATTTTCTTATCTGACGGGTCAAGCTCATCCAGAATTTCCGCTATTTTTTTTGTTATCGTAACAGCATTTTTAGGTGAAGTCCATACATGCTCGTCATATTCCTTTTCCTCACCTTCTTCATGCTCCTCAGCTGTCATACCCTCAACTGTTGCTTCCTCCACGGTATCCACACAGTCCATAAGAGCGATTATCTTTTTCGGTTTTTTATCATCAGATTCAAGAATTGTACGCACCCATTCGTCAGACTCTCCTCCGACATATATGAACAGGTCGCAGTTTTGGATATTGACTATATCCTTTGGTGAAGGCTCAAAGCTATGGCTTTCCATACCAGGTTTAAGAAGCATTGACAGGTCGATTTTATCGCCTGCTATCTGTCTTGTGAAATCATAAGGCGGGAAAATAGTTGTAATTACTTTAAGCTTGCCATCTGTTTTATTATTATCGTCCTCTGAATTGCAGGCGCAAAGCACAGACAGTGCCATTATTCCCGCAAGTATCAATGCGATTATTTTTTTCATTATAGATCCTCCTCTGTTTTTTTACAATCCCTGCATATGCCGTAGAAAACCGTTCTGAAAAAGTCTATTTCAAAGCCGTGATCTTCAAGGATATGCTCATACAGTTCCTCAAAATGGCTGCAATTCATATGTATAAGCTTACCGCATTTACCGCATTTGAGGTGAAAATGTTCCTTACATTTACCCTGCTGATCTGCATACTGAAAGCATGATGAAGTTGTACCGTCTATCATATATTTTCTGACGAGTCCCTGTTCAAGAAGCTTATCGAGATGTCGGTAAATTGTTGTTGTTCCGACTCTTGCGCCGTCTTTTTCAAGATGCTCGGAAATGCTTGCGGCGGTAACATGTTTATCCTTATTTTCCATAAGGTAATCAAGAATTGCCTGTCTTTGTTTTGTCTTATATCCGGTTCCCTTATCCACAATACCACCCCTCAATTTGAAAACCATTTTCATTTTAACACCTTTCCCCCCTCCTGTCAACCCCCAGCGTGACGCTGGACCCATA
>DEHG01000102.1:15716-27392 GCA_002351795.1 Ruminococcaceae bacterium UBA2806
TCGCTTCACTACGTTTCGCTCTGATCGGTTAAGAGATGCTTTTTTGCCCGCGTGGGGTACTTAATCACTAAAATGCGTCCGGAATGAAAAAAAGCTTGTCATCCTGAGCGCAGCGAAGGATCTTTTCATAAACTCCGGCATTGTAAAAGATTCCTCACTGAGTCCGGAATGACAGGGGTAGTGTGCAATAGCCTGATTACTAATCATTCACTTAGTAACAAACATCTGTTATCTGCGTAATATGTAATATAACCGGGAAATAACAAAGACGAAAGCCTCTGAAATACTTCCCGGAAATTAAAGGAGGACATTATTATGTGTGGTAACAATTGTTTTGGTAACGGTAATTGCAGCTGGATCATCATTCTTATCATCATCCTTTGCTGCTGTGGCGGCGGCTGCGGCAATAACGGCTGCGGATGCAATGACAATAACTGCGGTTGCGGCTGCTGATAGATAATATAAACTGAAAAACCGTCCGCCATACTTAACTGTATGTCGGACGGGATATTTTTTTATATGGTAAGCTCTTTTCCGTTTTCTATGTCTGTTATAAGATCAAGTCTGCGTGAATGTCTGCCGCCGTCAAATCCTGTTGACAGGAAAATGTCTATCATCCTGAGCGCAAGCTCCTCGCTTACGACCTTCTGACCCAGACAGATTACATTTGCATCATTATGCTTTCTTGTCATCTCCGCAAGCATCTCATTTGTACAGACAGCTGCCCTTATGCCCTTGATCTTATTCGCTGTCATTGAAACGCCTATACCTGTCGTACAGCAGAGTATTCCAAAATCACATTCTCCCTTTGCTACTGCATTTGCAGCAACAAAAGCATATTTCGGATAATCCACCGATTCCTTTGAAAAGCATCCGAAATCTATATATTCTATTCCTTTTTCATCAAGATGCTTTTTGACTGCTTCCTTCAATTCGTATGCGCCGTGATCGGCTCCGAGTGAGATCTTCAAAATAATTCCTCTTTCCCTTTTGTTATTTAAACGCTGAGCATAAAAGCGTTTTATAAAAAATTCATGCTTTACTTTGTGCCTGACGTGCTTTAAGCTCCCTTTCCGCCTGCGGCAGACGAAGATAAACGGGCATAAGCTCATCGCAGCTGCAAAGTCTGTTTTCACTTGCCATTTTTGCGGCAGCTGCTGCCGTACCGTATGCGTGCTGGAAGCGTATGTTTTCAGGCGTCAGAACAATATTATCCGCATCTCTGCCAAAGCTGTCAAAGCACAGCTGCGCTCCGTCGCCTATCAGATAGACCGTTTCATAATAGCCTGAAAGCTCCTCTTCAAGCTCTGTCAGGGACAATGCCCTGTCCTCGGTAATGCGCCCGACATTACCGTTATCAATACGGAAAAGCGCATTATATACCTGACTGCACCTTGCATCCATAACAGCGCATACGATACCGCTTGTAAGCGGCATACAATAAGCCATTGATTCAAGCGTTGATACGGCTGCACAAGGCTTGTCAAGCGGCATTGCAAGTCCCTTTACCGAGGCAACGCCTATCCTTACGCCCGTAAACGAGCCAGGTCCCGCATTTACGGCAAAAACGTCAATATCCTTTACAGATGTCTTTGTGTTATCAAGAAGTGACGAAACGACCGGCATCAGCGTCTGACTGTGGGTAGTTTTAATGTTCAGGTAAAACTCTCCGAGAAGTCTGCCGTCATCAACAAGCGCTGCTGAAACAGGGCAGGCTGTTGTATCTATTGCCAATATCTTCAAAGGTCTTTCGCCCCCTCTATCCTTATTTCTCTTTCGTTTTCGGAAATGCGGTCAATATATACATTTATCCTGTTTTCCGGAAGAAAACCAACAATGTTTTCGCTCCATTCGATTATCAGGATGCCGTTATCGAGATAATCAAAAAAGCCTGTTGTATAAAGATCATCCCATGAGTTCACCCTGTACATATCAAAATGATATATGGGATATTTTCCGGAATACTCATGTACAAGCGCAAAGGTCGGGCTTGATACTCCATCCTCAACGCCCAAAGCTGCTGCAAAGCCTCTTGTAAAGGCTGTCTTGCCTGCGCCGAGACCGCCGAACATTGCAACGACCTCGTTGCCGCCAAGAGATGATGCAAGTCTGCCGCCGAGCTTTTCCGTTTCCTCGGGAGATGATGTCTTGAATTTCTGCAAATTCTTTCCTCTTTTCCGTAATATCAGAACAATCCTGTTATCTTTCCGTTTGAATCAACATCTATTTTTTCAGCTGCCGGGACCTTCGGAAGTCCGGGCATTGTCATGATATCGCCTGTATATACAACTACAAATCCTGCGCCGTTTGAAAGGCGTACATCTCTTACAGTTATATTGAAGCCCTCCGGCTTGCCAAGAAGCGAAGGATCATCGGACAGTGAATACTGCGTCTTTGCAACGCATACAGGAAGCTTTGCTGTATCAAGCTTTTCGATATCCGCAAGAGCCTTTAATGCCTGTGTCGTATATGTTACGCCGTCCGCCCTGTATATCTTCTGTGCAACTGAAAGTATCTTATCCTTTATCGGTGCATCGTCATCATATGTCAGATTGAACTGAGCGGGCTTTTCTGTTGCTGCGATCACCTTTGCAGCAAGATCTCCGCCGCCTGCGCTGCCCTTGAGGAACATTTCAGCAACGGCAAAATCTGCTCCCTGCTCTGTACAGTAATCCTCTATCATTTTAAGCTCTGCTTCTGTATCGGTAGCAAAGCGGTTTATTGCAACAACTGTCGGCACACCGAAATTCTGCATATTTCCGATATGTACGCCGAGGTTAACAATACCTTTTTTCAGCGCATCCAGGTTTTCGTTTGAAAGCTCTGCTCTCGGAACGCCGCCGTTATATTTAAGTGCCCTTACTGTTGCAACAATAACAACTGCCGAGGGACGAAGACCTGTTTTCCTGCATTTTATATCAAAGAATTTTTCTGCGCCGAGGTCTGAACCGAAGCCTGCCTCTGTTACAACATAATCGGAAAGCCTGAGTGCAAGCTTTGTCGCCCTTACGGAATTGCAGCCGTGGGCAATATTTGCAAAAGGACCGCCGTGCATGATAGCAGGAGTACCCTCAAGAGTCTGCACAAGATTAGGCTTGATCGCATCTTTAAGAAGCGCTGCCATTGCACCGTTTGCTTTAAGATCCTTTGCATATACAGGCTCGCCCAAGGTATTGTATGCCACAAGAATATTTCCGAGACGCTCTTTAAGATCATCTATATCCGAAGCAAGGCAAAGTATTGCCATGACCTCACTTGCCACCGTAATGATAAAGCCGTCCTCACGGGGAACGCCGTTTACTCTGCCGCCAAGACCTGCAACTATATTTCTAAGCTCTCTGTCATTCATATCAAGGCAGCGTTTTATAAGTATCTTCCTAACGTCGATCTTCAAGGAATTACCCTGCTGGATATGGTTATCAAGCATAGCGCAGCAAAGATTGTTTGCCGCTGTAATGGCGTGCATATCGCCTGTAAAATGAAGGTTGATATCCTCCATAGGTATTACCTGCGAATAACCGCCGCCTGCTGCTCCGCCCTTAATTCCGAAAACAGGACCAAGAGAAGGCTCTCTCAGACAGACCGCTGTCTTTTTTCCGGCTGCGCTGAGTGAATCGGCAAGACCAACGGAAACAGTTGTTTTTCCCTCGCCTGCGGGTGTGGGATTGATCGCTGTAACAAGAATAAGCTTTCCGTTTTCATTATCCGCAGTGCGGGCGATAAGCTTCTCTGAAAGCTTTGCCTTATATTTTCCGTAATACTCAAGATCGTCCTCGTCTATGCCAAGCTTTTCCGCAATCTCACGGACAGGACGAATATCAGCCTGCTGGGCTATCTCAATATCTGTCAGCATATTTTATTCTCTCCAATCTGAAACGGCTTGCCGCCGTGATCATATTATTTTACATTTACTTATTCTATCATACTTTTTCCTTTTATACAACATCAAATTCTTTATTTTCTCCCATTTTTTATGGTTTTTTCAGATCAAGTAACGATCAATCGTATTGAAATAGCCTTTCTTATGTATTATAATATAAATACAAACGGCTTGAAAAGCCTGAAGGAAAGGAAGAAAGAAATGGATATCAGAAGAATTGAGGCAAGTTCTGTCACCTCTGCCGTCAAAAAGCTGTATATGGATATGAACTATTTTATCGGCGAAGATATAATGTGCGCCCTTAAAACCGCCGCTGAAAACGAAAGCTCCGAAACAGGCAGAAATGTTCTTGCCCAGCTTATCGAAAACAATAATATCGCCGCTGAGGAAGAAGTACCGATATGTCAGGATACGGGAATGGCAGTTCTTTTTGTCGAATACGGTGAAAGAGTCGTCATTGAAGGCGGAAGCTTTGAACAGGCTGTTCAGGACGGCGTAAGACAGGCTTATATTGACGGCTACCTCAGAAAATCCGTTGTTGACGATCCTGTATTCGACAGGATAAACACAAAGGACAATACGCCCGCCATCATTTATACAACTATTGTTCCCGGCGACAGGATCAATATTCTTGCAGGCTGCAAGGGCTTCGGAAGTGAAAATATGTCTGCGATAAAAATGCTGACCCCTTCCGCAGGCATTGAAGGCGTAAAGCAGTTCATTCTTGACGCTGTACGCTATGCGGGGCCTAATCCATGTCCGCCTATCGTTGTAGGCGTCGGCATCGGCGGAACATTTGAAAAGGCTGCAATGCTTGCAAAGAAAGCAACGCTGCGTCCGATCAACACAAAAAATACAGATGAAAGATATGCTGCTCTTGAAGATGAACTGCTTTGCGAGATAAACAAAATGGGCTTCGGTCCCGCAGGTCTTGGCGGAGACAACACTGCTCTCGGTGTCAATATCGAATACTTCCCGACTCACATTGCAGGAATGCCGGTTGCTGTAAATATCTGCTGTCATGCTGCAAGACATTCCCAGTGCTGCATTTAAACGATACGGAAGGAGAATAATGATGACTAAAAAAATAACATTGCCTCTTACTGATGATGTAATAAAGGATCTGAAAGCAGGTGACAGCGTACTTATAACAGGAACTATGCTTACCGGACGTGACGCTGCACATAAACGTTTATATGAGCTTATAGAAAAGGGCGAGCCGCTGCCTGTCGATATAAAGGGCGAGGTCATTTATTATGTCGGCCCCGCACCGGCAAAGCCCGGTCATGCAGTAGGCCCTGCCGGTCCCACATCAAGCTACAGAATGGACAAATATGCTCCAGCACTTCTTGACATGGGTCTGAAAGCAATGATCGGTAAGGGAAAGCGCAGCAAAGAAGTAGTTGATTCTATGATAAAAAACGGCTGCGTCTATTTTGCGGCTATCGGCGGCGCTGCTGCTCTTATCTCACGCAGCATAAAGAAAATGGAAACTCTTGCCTATGAGGATCTCGGTACAGAAGCCATCTATCGTTTTACCGTTGAGGATTTCCCTGCCATCGTTGCAATTGACAGCATGGGAAACAGTATACTTGTGGAAAAATAAACTATGGAAAACAGACGTTGCATTATCATAGGTTCATCTCCTGATACGGATATAGATGTTATCCGCAGTTATATCGGTAATGATGATTTCATTGCCTGTGCAGACGGCGGTCATATATATGCAGAAAGGCTTGGTATCGTACCCTCTCTTATCGTCGGAGATTTCGATTCGGGCAGCAGACCCGGATACAGAAACACAAAAATAATCGCCCTTCCCGTAAAGAAGGACGACACTGATACTGTATCCGTTATCAATGAATGTATTAAGATGGGTTTTGATGAATTCCTGCTTTTCGGGATGACAGGCGGCAGATTTGATCATACGCTTGCAAATCTGAGTGTATTATACAGCTTATCAAAAAAAGGCAAAGCTGCGTATATGATAGATAAAAGCAGCACGACCCGTGTCATATCTGTCGGAAAAACTGTTATCGAAGGTAAAACGGGATACGGATTCGGGATTTTTCCGTTTGCCTGTGAGGAAGCATATCTCAGTCTTTCGGGCTTTGAATATGAGCTTGATAACGGGAAGCTGACGGCAGATCACCCTGTCGGCGTAAGCAACACGATAATTAAGGACAAAGCTGAGATATCTGTTTTTTCGGGAACAGCTGTTATTGTTTATTATAACCTGAATCCGTGAAATTCGATTCTAAATATGCATTTATATCGCATCAGAATGATGTTTTTTTGAAAAAACATTATCACCCGATAGGTGCAATTTGTATTAGCATCCTGTAAAAAATTTTTGCTGCCTTGCGGCAGCAGTCAGCTTTAATGATGACCGTTACAAGGGGACACCCTCTTTCCCAGGGCGGCGCAAAGCCTGCGCTCCCTAAAGGCTGGCGAAACTTTTACAATTGTGTCTTTTATAGCTTCCGTCAATAAGTACCCCACGCGGGCAAGAAAGCAACCCGTGTCGTCATTTTCGACACGGGTCATTTTTTTATTCTTCTTCGATAAGCTCCTTTTCAAATCCGCAGCCCTCTGTCCTGCAGAATAGTACAGGCTTTTTCCCCTTCTTTTTAAAGAGTATCGCCCCGCACTGCGGACATTTTTCATTTACAGGTTCATTCCATGACGCAAATTTACATTCCGGAAAGTTTGAACACCCGTAAAACTCTTTTCCTCTCTTCGTCTTTCTTACGATCACATCACCGCTGCACAACGGACAGGGAACTCCGAGCTTGTTCACGATCTTTACCGTATTCGTACATTCCGGATAACCGGAGCAGGCAATGAACCTTCCGAAACGGCTGTATTTCACAACCATCGGTTTTCCGCATTTCTCGCATATGAGGTCTGTCTTATCCTCCTCAAGCTGTATCTTGACATCCTTCATATCCTCTTTTGCCTGTTTAAGCGTTTTATCAAAATCACCGTAAAAATCAGTAAGAAGCTGTACCCATTCATACTTGCCTTCCTCGACAGTATCAAGATTCTGCTCCATCTGAGCCGTGAATTTTACGTTTGCTATTTTCGGGAATCTTTCCTCCATAAGCTTTGTGGAAACTTCTCCAAGCTCTGTCGGGATAAGCGTCTTGCTTTCCCTTTTAACATATCCTCTTGATGTTATTGTGCTTATCGTTGCGGCATATGTTGACGGACGGCCTATGCCGTATTCCTCCATTGCCTTGATAAGGCTTGCTTCCGTATATCTTGGGGGCGGCTGGGTGAAATGCTGGTTCGGCTTCATTTCCTTGACTTTCAGCGGCATATCCTTTTCAAGCGGCGGAAGCTCGCTTTCCTTATCCTCATCCGCTGTATCCTTGCTTTCAACATACAGGATAGTGTATCCGTCAAAATCAACCACATATCCTGACGCTTTGAATATATAATCTCCTATGGCTATATCAGCCTGAGTAGTTTTCTGTATACATTCAGCCATCTGGCAGGCTATAAAACGCTCCCAGATAAGCTTATAAAGCTTGTACTGATCGTTGGTAAGGCTGCTCTTTACCTGTGAAGGCTCCAGATCTATCATTGTGGGTCTTATAGCTTCATGACCATCCTGTGCGTTTGAACGGGATTTGAAATGACGGTGCTCCTTCGGAACATACTTATCTCCCCATTTGCTGCGGATAAAGCTCTCCGCTGCATTAAGAGCGTCCTCTGACAGTCTGAGCGAATCGGTTCTCATATAGGTAATAAGACCTACGCTGCCCTGACCTTCTATTTCTACACCTTCATAAAGCTCCTGAGCGACCTTCATTGTTCGCTTGGACTGGAATCCCAGCTTTCTTGAAGCCTCCTGCTGCAATGTCGATGTAATAAACGGCGGCGCCGGCTTTTTCCTTCTTGTGCCATGCTTTACCTTATCAACAACAGCCTGCTTTCCGTCGATATCGTTAAGTATCTGCTGAGCCTGCTGTCCGTTTTCGATCTTGATCTTCTTTTCTCTGTCTCCGTAAAATGACGCCGGAAATGCCTTTCTGCTGCCCTTTGGTATAAACTTTGCGTCAATGCTCCAATATTCCTCAGGCTTGAACTGTCTTATCTCTCTTTCCCTGTCAACGATTATCTTAACGGCAACCGTCTGCACTCTTCCTGCCGAAAGTCCCTTCCTTATCTTCTGCGACAAAAAAGGACTGAGTTTATAACCTACAAGACGGTCAAGGATACGTCTTGCCTGCTGTGCATTTACAAGATCAATATCTATCTGTCTTGGAGCGCTCATACCGTTTTTGACTCCCGTTTTTGTGATCTCATTGAAGGTTACCCTGTTTGTATCATTTAGATCAAGACCTAAAAGATATGCTAAATGCCATGAGATCGCCTCTCCCTCACGATCAGGGTCGGTCGCAAGGTATACATAATCGCTTTTATTTGCAAGCTTTACAAGGTCATCAGCTAACTTTTCCTTACCCTTTATCAGTTCATATTTAGGCGCAAACTTCTTTTTTATATCCACGCTGAGCCTTTTGGGATTAAGATCCCTTATATGTCCCATTGAGGCAACGACCTCAAAATCGGAACCAAGATATTTTTTGATCGTTTTAGCCTTTGCAGGCGACTCCACGATAACAAGCTTTGACATTACTCTTCCTCCGAATGATCATTTTCTCACATACTTTTTCCCCGGAAGCTTCTCTATATATCCGTAAAGCTCCAGTTCAGTGAGTGATGATAAAATAGTACCTGTACTGAGTTCCGTCACCTCTGCGATAGTATCAATATAAACAGGTGTATCCGAAATTGTATGATACACCGTAAGAGTATCCTCTGTCAACTGTTCTGTATCAATTTCACTTTCACTTTTGTTTTTTTCGATAATTCTGCTTATTTTTTTATTTGTTTTTAGTGTATTTTGTTCAGATGTTTCTTTCTTTATTTTTTTGCGTTCACGATGTGATTTTTTATCCCCGTTTTCTTCTGCGGGGTCAACAATACTATCGGTTTTTTCTTTCTCAGGTATTATCGGTCTGAACAATTCATCTAATTCTTCTTTACTCATTATAAAAAGATCTGAACCGAATATTCCGCTATGAACAGGCTTACCATCTTTTTCCATGATCTCTTTTTCCATGCTCTCTTCTTCAGTATCGCTTTCCTCGATCCTGATCTGAGATATATCTGTTTCTTCTGTCATGTCATTTTCACTGAGTTTTGATACAAGCTCATAGCATACTGATACAGGCATTGTAGCGTTTATTCTATTGTTTTTTTCAGTAACTTCCGGCTTTACAGACAAATGTTCCATCTGTTCTTTCGTAAGAGACGGATTTACAGTTTGTCCTTCCTCATGCGAATCAAGCCAATCGGTTACATCTTTTTTGCAAAGAGCCACCGAAAAACCACATTTTATCATATAATTCGTACCGCCTGAAAAGCTGTTATCCATAGAACCCGGAACCGCAAAGACCTTTCTGTTCTGTTCAACTGCATATTTGACCGTAATAAGCGCACCGCTTCCGAAACCTGCCTGTACTGTCACGATACAGTCTGACATTCCGGAAATGATCCTGTTTCTCAGCGGAAAAGTAAAGTTTCTCGGCGGATATCCCGGCGGATACTCGGATATGACCGCACAATGTCCAGGGACAGATTTTCTCAGAAACTTTGCGGTATTATTCTCAAACTTATCTATACCGCAGCCAAGAACAACAACTGTTTTTCCCTTAGCCTCTATAGCGCCCTTATGGGCATATATATCCACGCCCAGAGCACCTCCGCTTACAACCGTCATATTATCCGCCGCAAGATCATATCCGAAGCTGTAAGACAGATTTTTCCCCGCATTATCAGGATTCCTTGTGCCGACTATACCTATATGGGGCAGAGTATTCTCAGGAAGCTGACCGTTTACATACAAAACCACAGGCGGTTTATCTATTGATCTGAGTCTGTAAGGATAGCTTTCATGGTTATAGTTTATGACTTTATAACCCATCTTATCACATTTTAATGCAGTTATTTCTGAATAATCAAGATTCTTTTCGCTGAGCTTTTTTAACTCTTTAGTGCTGAAAATACCGCACAGTCTTAATTCTCTCTCAGATGCTTTGAACATATTCTCAGGAGTACAAAAAATTTCCAACGCCTTTTTCAGCCTTTGACTTTCTGTCCCGAAGCAGCATTGAAGCCATATCCAGTAAATTACATCTTTATCCATAATATCCTCCTGCTCAGCAGACAAATCTGTACATCAATATCGCAGCCGCAGCTGATGCATTCAATGATTCCGCCCTGCCCTTCATAGGTATCATCACCCTTTTGCTGCATATACCGAGGGTATCATCACTTAGTCCGTTTCCTTCATTTCCGATAAGCATTATTCCGCCGGCAGAAAAATCAATATCATTAAGGCTTTCGGCATTTTTCGGTGTTGAGCCGTAGCTTTCAAATCCTTCCTTGCGCCACTGACCAATTTTTGCGGGCATATCGTCAACTATCATATACGGAAGTCTGAAAACAGCTCCCATACTCCCTCTGACGACCTTCGGTGAATATATATCGCAGCAGTCAGACGACATAATTACACCGTCCGCACCGAGAGCTTCCGCTGTTCTGAGAATCGTCCCAAGGTTGGACGGATCCTGTATTTTTTCAAGACCGATATATCTGAATCCTTTTTCCAGCGATTCCATGATCTGTTTGTCATTCATCTTTACAACGCAAAGCAAGCCCTGCGGAGTTCTGGTATCGGTAATTTTTTCAAATACATCATCGCTTACTTCATAACATTTATCCGATCTTTCAGCAATAAAGGATATATCCTGCGGAGAATTTTTTTCCGCTGCCTGTGTATATAGAAAGTATTTTATCTCTGCCCCTGACAATGCGGCATCCCTGCAAAGTCTGAGTCCCTCTGTAACAAAGCATTTCTGAAGCTTTCGTGTCTTTGCTGAAAGCATAAGCTTATGGATATCCTTTACAAGGCGGTTATCCTTACTTGTGATCCTGTCTGTCATTTCCTATCACTCCCGAGGATCATATCCTTGATATAAAGCGCTGTTTCCGAAATTGTCCTGCCATGCTCATCAATTATGATATCGGCATAGCCTTCATACAGCGGAACTCTTTCATCATAAAGCTCACGAAGAGTCTGACCGTCTTTTATTGAAACTCCCCTGTTATGAAGATCACCGAGTCTATTTTCTATTTCTTCATACGGCAGCCTGATATAAACGACAGTTCCTGTCTCTTTGAGATGCTTCATAGCCTCCTTGCCGTAAATAACGCTGCCGCCTGTTGCTATAACGGTTTTCTTTACGTTGATACGGGAGTTTATCTCATTTTCTATACGGTTAAATCCTTCAAGACCTTCTTCATCTATTATCTCACTCAGAAGTCTGCCGTCCTCCTCCTGGATAACAAGATCGCTGTCAAGGAAACGATAGCCGAGTGCCTTTGCAAGAACAACACCGACTGTACTTTTTCCGCAGCCGGGCATACCTATCAATACTATATTTTTCAAATTCATCATCTGCTTTCTGAATAATCTTCAAAAAAGGGAAACCTGAGAGGGGCAGATTCCCCTCTTATGGCTTCCCGATTTTGCATATAGTCTGAATACTAACAGACTCTCTTTCACTCAATGTTATTTTACTTAACAAAAACAAAAGTCATATGAGCAAAAGCAACGGAATAGCTTTAAGCTCAGGCATAGTAGAAATTGATAAGAATATCATTCTGTGACGATACCATGACGATCATCGGTGACCGCCGCCTCCGCCGAAGCTGCCGCCGCC
>DEHG01000102.1:27463-29730 GCA_002351795.1 Ruminococcaceae bacterium UBA2806
CCGCCGCCGCTGCTGTTTCTTGGAGGTATATAGACACTTGTGGTATGTTCTCTGATGAACTGATCTCTTACCTCATTGAACCTGATAAGATTTCTGGAAGTATAGACGGATGCCTTTTGCAGCTCTCTGAACTTATATTTATCACGTATCATACTGTTGCTGAAAGCGCCTACGATCAGTCCAAGCAGTATGCCGATCCCAAGGAATACATACCAGTATTTAAACGGTCTGAAAGACTGATCTATTATATTTCCGAATAAAACATAACGATAACAGTCTTTTTCTTCATTATAATAATAGCTGTCCCATACGGCGCCGTCCTTTTTATATACCGCCAGATCAACGATGAAGCTGTTTATCGCTTCTTTGACTTTACTTTTATATATTTTACTTCCGCTGCTCGGCAGATATTTATACATATTCTGTATCATATCCTCAACTCTGTTATCAAGGCCGCTATCCGTATAATACAGCTTTGCATCATGACAGGTACATATATAGTCATAGGACACACTTCTTCCCTCAAAATCAAGGTAAAGGAACACACTATTCTGATCCCAGTCCATATTGAAAAGTGTTTTTATGCTATTCTGAGTAAACTTTACAGTATCATCGTCACTTCTGTAAAGACCGCCGATAAATACCCCTATATTAAGATTATGCTCGTCGGCAGTATTCTTTATCATCTGCTCGATCTTCTTATAGTAGCTGTCGTCATCAAATACTCTTGCCTCGTCCTTGAAATAAGCGTTTTCATTATAATAATAATCCCCGCTGTACAGGCAGGCTTCCGTATCAAGATTATAGTATGAAAAATCATGTATGGGGTATGCCACACCATTTTCTTTTTTTACTTCTTGTTCTGGAGTTTTTTCCTCTGTTTTTATACTGTCCTTTATATAAGCGTCAGGATCGCTGTATTCATCATCGGCAAAAACAGGAACGGAAAATGATGACATTACCATTACAAGCATCAGGGCGATCATAATAATTCTTTTTTTCATAGCAGTATCCCTCCTATGAAATACCCGAGTATCAATACAATAATCGTGGTAATGATTGTCAGTAAAATAAGATGGAGAGTGAGCTTTTTTTCATCAACGGGAAGTTCTCCCGCAAGCTTACCCGTCTGACCGTTTATCGCATATTCCCACATTTTGTCTTTATATTGGAATGTCATGAACCACACTGGAAGGAGCATATAATTCCATTTTACGCTGTTGACGTCATTTTTTATATTCTGATCTACAAGTCTATCATAGCCGCATGATGAAAGGATTGCCGCTTTGCTGTTTTCAAACATTCTTTCGCAGATCCTGTTATAAACGCTTTCCTTATCGACATCATACTTGTCTGCAAGGAAACCGCTGAGATATGCCATATCGAAATCCTTGGCGTCTTTATAATCAAAAGGCTCAATGGATTCCATAAGGTCATCCTCTATTTTTTTTGAACCATCCGCAGGAACGCCGTCATATTCTATATCAATATCTCTTACAACTTCATAGTATTTAGTCTGAGTATACTCATAATTGCCTTTCTTCCATGTACGGACGTTTTCACCTGTTGCAGTCAATACTGATCTTGTATGGGCGTCAGCGACCCAGAACGGCACATACAGTCCCGTCATTTTTTCTATCTGTTTTTCAGATATAAGATCATTAGGTATGTATCTTTTTGTTTTAGCCCATTTATTGAAATAATCCACAGCCTGATCCCTGCCGAAAGCAAACGGAAGGACTTTAGACGGTTTGAACATTCCCTCAACTCTGCCTTTAAGTATAACGGGGTTATGGCAGTAGTAGCAGAATGAAGCTGCCGTATTCATATCCGCAACAATTTCTGCGCCGCAGCTCGGGCACTGATAAAGGCGGGTATTTTCAGAAAACTCCTGATCCTCCTTCATTTGCTGTTCGCTGCGTTCAGCATTTTGATTTTGCTGCTGTACTCTGTGTTCAGTCTGTTCTTTTTCCTGCTGATCTGCTTTATCCTCATTGACCTGCTGCGTCATGACCTTTACCTGCTGCTGAGTAAATTCTCCCCGGCAGTATTCACAGCAAAAAAGCTGCTTATCGGGGTTAAATTTCAGGTCAGCGCCGCAATCAGGACATCTGTATAATTTTACATCCATGAAAAAAACACCTCTTTTTCGACAAATTAGTTTTACTTTATTATACTATCCCCCTCCCCCTTTTGTCAACCGGCGAGCCGCCGGAGCCATAACGCGGGGTTCGCTTCACTCCGTTTCGCCCAGCGTGACGCTGGAC
>DEHG01000102.1:29868-42371 GCA_002351795.1 Ruminococcaceae bacterium UBA2806
AATGTACAATGTTCTGGTTACAATTTACAATGAATAGCTTGTCATCCTGAGCACAGCGAAGGATCTATTAATTTAACCTGAGCATTATAAAAAATTCCTCACTGCGTCCGGAATGACAAAAAGCCTGTCATCCTGAGCGCAGCGAAGGATCTATTAATTTAACCTGAGCATTGTAAAAAAATCCTCACTGCGTCCGGAATGACAAAGTGATAACATAAATGACATTAAAAATATTACAAAGAATTATCTTTACTCAGTATAATAAATGTGATATAATTGTTTTTACAATATTCTGTCGGAGGTATGATCATGCTTAAAGAAAATGAAAATATTGAACCCTTCGGCGGCGGTATAAAAATTATCGTTTCTGATGAACATAAATTCTGGACGGATACAATTCTGCTTGCAGATTTTTCAATGCCCAAGAAAAATGATAAAAAAGTCTGTGATCTCGGCAGCGGGTGCGGACCTATCCCCCTGATCTGGATAAGAAAAGGCTCGGCTGCGTCAATAACTGCCGTTGAGATACAGGAAAACGCCTGTGATATGTTCAGAAGAAGTCTGTTGCTTAATAATATTTCCGATAACATAGAGATAATCAATTCCGATCTCCGTGATCTTAAAGGTAAGACAGCAGCGTCAGCATATGATCTTGTTGTATGCAATCCGCCGTACAAAGCGGAGGGAACCGGCATTAAAAGTAATTCTGAGTCCCATCTTATAGCAAGACATGAAAGTATGTGTACTATGGATGATATTGCTGCCTGTGCCAGGTCACTGCTGCGCTTTTCGGGTCGCTTCTGTATGTGTCAGCGTCCGGAACGGCTTTGTGATGTTATAGCGGCAATGAGAAATAATGATATCGAACCTAAGCGGCTGCGCTTTGTTCAGCAAAGAAAAACAAAACCGCCTAAGCTTTTCCTTATCGAGGGAAAAAGGGGCGGCAGACCGGGCGGACTTATCATTGAACCTGTTCTTTTTATCGAAAACGAAAACGGGGACTTTTCTGAAGAGATGATAAGCATTTACGGTCAGTACAAGGAGGAATATATATGAGCGGAAGGCTGTATGTTGTGGGAACGCCGATAGGAAATCTATCGGACTTTTCTCCGAGAGCGGTCGAAACTCTGAACAGCGTTGATTTTATTGCAGCGGAGGATACAAGGGTCACTATAAAGCTTCTCAATCATTTTGAAATACATACTCCGATGATAAGCTATCATAAATACAATTCCATCGAACGAGGCGAAGAAATATGCAAACGGCTTCTTGACGGCGAAAGCTGCGCCATAGTTACAGATGCAGGAATGCCCTGCATTTCCGATCCGGGGGAAGCTCTTGTAAAAAGCTGCGGGGCGCTTGGAATAGAGGTAGTCGCAGTACCCGGACCCACTGCGGCAATGAGCGCAATTGCAATTTCAGGTCTGCCCACAGGACGTTTTACTTTTGAAGGCTTTCTGAGCGTCAACAAGATCAGCCGCAGGGAGCATCTTAATTCTCTTATAAAAGAACACCGTACAATGATATTTTACGAAGCGCCGCATAAGCTGCCCAATACACTTGAGGATATGTATGCAGTCTTTGGCGACAGGAAAATATCAATTGTCAGAGAACTTACAAAAATACATGAACAGGTAATAAGAACTACCCTTAAAGAAGCTGCTGAAAAATACACAGACGGCTCTGTAAAGGGAGAGATCGTTCTTATAATAGAAGGCGCTGCCGAAGAAGCTGCGGCTGCGGAAAGTCTTGAGGACGCCGTTGAGATGGCAAGGCTAAGGATGGAGGGCGGGATGTCCCCCTCATTGGCTGCAAAGGAAGCTGCCGAAATAACAGGCTTTAAAAAAGGTCAGATATACAAACAGCTTATAGCTAAATCTGAAAACACCGATCATTAACAATTAATAAATAAACCAATAATTAACCCAGTAAGCATTTTCAGCTTGCAAATAATGGTATCTCTGAAACTATCTTTCAGAGACTGCCGTAATATAAATGGAAAGGAATGTTAAAAAATGGATGTAATACTTGCTTCGGCTTCACCGAGAAGAAAACAGCTTTTGCAGATGATATACAGTGATTTCAGGGTCATGCCTGCGGATATCAGGGAGCTTGTTCCGAGAGATCTTGATGTGGAAAAATGCCCTGAATATCTCGCAAATGAAAAGGCGGCGCTTATTTCCCAGGGCAGAGAAAAATGCCTCGTAATAGGCTGTGATACTGCTGTTATCTGCGACGGAAAAATGCTTAACAAGCCACGTGATACAAATGACGCAAGAATAATGATGAATATGCTCTCGGGAAATGTACACAGAGTAATTACAGGATGTGCTGTTTATTACCTCGGAAAGTCGTTTACATTTTCTGTTTCGACGGATGTGGAATTTTTCGAGCTTTCAGAAAAGGAAATTGAAGACTACATAACGACCGCCGAGCCTTATGACAAGGCAGGCGGCTACGGCATACAGGCAAAGGGCGGTCTTTTTGTCAAGGGTATTCACGGAGATTACAACAATGTTGTAGGTATGCCCGTTTCTCGGCTTAAAAGGGCGATCGATGAATTCCTTTCAAGCGATGAAATAAAGGATATTGAAAGAAACAGATGATCATTCGCCCATATCCTTGCGGATACGCAGCATTGCGCTTTTTTCAAGTCTTGATACCTGCGCCTGACTTATGCCTATTTCATCAGCAACCTCTGTCTGCGTCTTTCCTCTGAGGTATCGCATTGTCAGTATTTTCTTTTCTCTTTCGGAAAGATTTCCGACTGCTTCACGAAGTGCGATATTTTCCAGCCATTTCCTGTCGTCAGTCCTGTCACCAAGAGTATCCATAACATAAACTGTATCCGATCCGTCGGAATATACAGGTTCATATATAGATATAGGTTCAACTATAGCTTCCAGAGCGATAACTACATTTTCGGGTGCAGTTTCGATCTCGGAGGCTATTTCATTTATTGTCGGTTCCCTGCCTGTTTCCGATATTATTCTTTCCTTAGCCTGCATTGCCTTATATGCGGTATCCTTTATTGAACGGCTGACCCTTAACGGACTGTAATCCCTGAGATGTCTCCTTACCTCACCTATTATCATGGGTACTCCGTATGTCGAAAACCTGACATCAAGCTCGGGATTGAAATGGTCTATTGCTTTCATCAGACCGATACAGCCGACCTGAAAAAGATCATCGGGATTCTCTCCCCTGCCCGCAAACTTTTGTATTACGCTCAGCACAAGCTTCAGATTTCCTGCGATCATTTCTTCTCTTGCCTGTTCGCTTTCCTCCTTACTGCCGTCCCTTATCGTTCTGAAAAGCTCTTTCTTTCTTTGCTCGGACAGAACTTTTAGCTTTGAAGTATTTACTCCGCAAATCTCAACTTTATTATAGATCATGTCAATACCCCACGTTTTCTGATTAATTGGTTCCGACTAAAGTATTGACAATGATTTTTGTTTTTATTCAAAAAAATACAGCGGTACGCCGCAATCAGCATACCGCTTTGATTTTTTATTTATTATCAATCGTTATAATTGTTTCTTCTGCCGCCTCTGAAACCGCCGTTTCTCGGACCTGAGGGTCTGCGGGGAGGAAGATCATTCTCCGGTGTAAGTCCTTCTACCTCAATAAGAGCCTCTCTCCTTGAAAGATTAAGTCTGCCCTTATCATCAATATCAAGCACCTTGACGATAATAACATCATCTACATTTACAACATCTGTAACCTTTTCGGTGCGCTTTACATCAAGCTGTGAAATATGGCAAAGTCCTTCCTTGCCGGGTGCTATTTCAACAAATGCGCCGAAATCCATAAGCCTTGTAACTCTGCCCTTGAAGATAGTACCGGGTTCGGGATCTCTTACGATAGTATCAACAATAGTCATTGCTCTCTTGCAGTTTTCGAGATCAAGACCGCTGACAAATACCTTGCCGTCCTCTTCAATATCTATCTTTACATCACATTCAGCGCAGATCTTCTGTATTACCTTTCCGCCTGAACCGATGACCTCACGGATCTTGTCAACAGGAATAACAGCTGAAAGCATCTTGGGAGCATATTTTGAAAGCTCTTTTCTCGGCTCGGGAATAGCCTTGAGCATGACCTCGTCAATGATATAATCTCTTGCCTTATGTGTCTTATAAAGTGCTTCCTTAACCATATCGGGTGTAAGACCGCTGATCTTGAGATCCATCTGTATAGCTGTTATACCCTCATGAGTACCTGCTACCTTAAAGTCCATATCACCGAAGAAATCTTCAAGACCCTGGATATCTACCATAGTCATCCAGCGCTCGCCCTCTGTGATAAGTCCGCATGAAATACCTGCAACGGGAGCCTTGATCGGTACGCCTGCATCCATAAGTGAAAGAGTTGAACCGCAGATGGAACCCTGTGATGTAGAGCCGTTGGATGAAAGAATCTCGGATACAAGACGTATTGTATAGGGGAATTCCTCCTCAGAAGGAATTACAGGAACAAGTGCCCTTTCAGCAAGTGCGCCGTGACCTATCTCACGTCTGCCGGGACCTCTTGAAGACTTTGTTTCGCCAACAGAATATGAGGGGAAATTATAATGATGAATATATCTCTTTGATGTCTGGTCATCAAGACCGTCAAGAACCTGCTTGTCGCTTATTGAACCAAGAGTTGTAACTGTAAGCACCTGTGTCTGACCTCTTGTGAAAAGACCTGAACCATGTACTCTCGGAAGGATACCAACCTCGGAAGCAAGCGGACGCATCTCATCCATCTTTCTTCCGTCAACTCTCTTCTGCTCGTCAAGGAGCCAGCGGCGGACGATAAATTTCTGTGTCTTATACAGACATTCATCTATCTTTGCCTGCTGATCGGGATAGATCTCATCAAACTTCTCATGTACCTTATCATAGATGGGCTTGAGTCTTTCATCACGGATCTTCTTGTCATCTGTGTCAAGGGCTACCTTGATCTCCTCCTCGGAGAATTCCTTGATAGCTTCAAACATTTCATGATCGGGCTCATTGCTCGGATATTCAAATTTTGCCTTGCCTATCTCAGCCTGTATGCCCTTGATGAATTCAATTATCTTCTGGTTAGCCTCATGACCTGCCATAATACCGTTGAACATTACATCATCGGGAACGATATTTGCGCCTGCTTCGATCATTGCTATCCTGCTGTCGGTAGATGCTACCGTAACAGCCATCTGTGATACCTCTCTCTGTTCCTTTGTGGGGTTGATGATGAACTCACCGTCAACAAGACCAACAGAAACTGCGGATATAGGACCGTTCCACGGGATATCGGAAATGCTCAGTGCGATTGACGTACCGACCATTGCAGCGATCTCAGGAAGACAATCCGGATCGTATGCCATAACTGTACATACGATAGAAACATCGTTTCTCATGTCCTTCGGGAAAAGCGGACGGATGGGTCTGTCGATAACTCTTGATACAAGGATAGCCTTTTCGGAAGGTCTTCCCTCTCTTTTGCCGAATGCACCCGGTATCTTTCCGAGAGCATACTGCTTTTCCTCAAAATCAACTGAAAGCGGGAAAAAGTCTACTCCCTCTCTCGGCTTCGGTGATGCAGTTGCAGCAACATGAACAACCGTTTCACCGTAACGGACAAAGCATGCGCCGTTTGCAAGCTGTGTTGTTTTGCCTGTTTCGATCACAAGCGGTCTGCCTGCAAATTCTGTTTCAAAGGTTCTGTAATTTTCAAACATTGTTTTTCCTCCGATTCGTTTTTTTCGCATCCGTCGGAGTTATCAATGCATAATTCATAATTCGCAGCATACAGCGCTTTTTATTCTGTATGCTCTGAATTATGAATTTCGGAAACGCTGACCGTTTATTATCTGCGGCAGCTTGTGGGGCTGAGCCCCACCGGATCCGCATATATTCAACGGAACGCCTTTTGTTTATTTTCAGCGTTTCCTTATTAACTGCATTGTATAAAACCAACAGATACAGATGATTTTTAATTCCTTAAAAGAATTGAAACAAGGCAGTCTGCACCCTTGCAGACTGCCCCATAACAATTATTTACGGATACCGAGTCTTGCGATGATAGAACGATAACGTTCAATGTCAACCTTGATGAGGTAATTGAGAAGGCTTCTTCTCTGACCGATCATCTTGAAAAGACCTCTTCTTGAGTGATGATCCTTTTTGTGTGTCTTGAGGTGCTCGGTAAGGTCAGCAATTCTCTTTGTGAGAATAGCGATCTGAACCTCGGGTGAACCTGTGTCGCCCTCGTGAGTTGCGTACTCTTTGATGATAGCATCCTTTTCTTCTTTAAGCATTTTTATCCACCTTTGCAGAAATAATTTGGTCTTGCCCACTATCGGTGATCCGACACAATCTCAGTCAAGGGCTTGTGGATTCCTGTTTTCAGGCTTCTCCCCAAGACCGGGAACGGGCTTAACGTTCAGTATTATAACATATAATTTACAGATTGTAAAGTATTATACGAAAAAAACTTATATAATCATTGTAAAAAAACTTGAAAGCTGTTATAATATTCATTATCTTACTTGTGGAGGTCATTCTATATGAAATACGAATTTACAAAAATGCATGGTGCAGGAAATGATTATGTATACATCAATTGCTTTGAACAAGATGTGGCTGATCCTGAAAAGCTCAGTATCGTTCTCTCCGACAGACACAAGGGTATTGGCGGAGACGGTCTTGTTCTTATCTGCCCGTCAGATAAAGCGGATGCTAAAATGAGGATGTTCAATCTTGACGGCTCTGAGGGCAATATGTGCGGCAATGCCATAAGATGTGTTGCAAAATACGTTTATGACAATGATATTGCCCGTAAGGACAGACTTACCATCGAAACCAGAAGCGGTATCAAAACCATTGATATAAAAGCAAAGGACAACAAATTCATAAGCGCCTGCGTTGATATGGGAAAGGCAATTCTTGAACCTGCAAAGATACCAATGAGCTGCGGCGGTGAAAGCTTTATCTCCCAGCCTATGACCGTTGACGGAAAGGAATACCTTGCAACGGCTGTTTCAATGGGTAATCCCCACTGCGTCATTTTTGTCGATGATGTTGATTCACTGGAGCTTGAAAAGATCGGTCCGAAATTTGAAAACCATCCCCTGTTTCCCGACCGTGTAAATACCGAATTCATTAAGGTTACAGACAAAAACAACATTCAGATGAGAGTCTGGGAAAGAGGTTCGGGAGAAACTCTTGCCTGCGGAACAGGGTCATGCGCCGCAGTTGCAGCCTGTGTTCTGAACGGCTATGCAGATTATGATACGCCCGTAAACGTTCACCTCAGAGGCGGTGTACTCACTGACACATATTATAAAAACGGTACTGTTATCATGGAAGGAACTGCGACAAAAGTCTTTTCGGGTATCATTGACACCAATGACATTGACTGAAACAAAACATAAAATTTTCCGGGGATTCCTGACAACAAAAACAGGGTGCATAAATCGTATATGCACCCTGAAATATTATGCTTTTGAGCTTTTGAGCGACTGTATATCAGCCCTTTACAGCACCGGCAGCAACACCCTTGATAATATACTTCTGGCATGCAAGATAGAAGATAATTAAAGGGATAATGCTAAGAAGGATCAGAGCCATTGTTGCGCCAAGATCTACTGTACCATAGCTTCCTTTGAGGTACTGGATATGGATAGGAATAGTACGGTATTCGTTCCTGTCAAGTACCAGATACGGAAGGAGATAGTCGTTCCAGATCCACATTATCTCAAGTATACCAACAGAGATCAGTGTGGGACGGAGCATCGGGAATACGATCGTAAAATAAGTTCTGAGCGGACCGCAGCCATCAATCGCAGCTGCTTCTTCTATTTCGATCGGTATTGACTTTACAAAACCAACGAACATAAATATTGCAAGACCTGCGCCAAAACCTAAGTATACGATAGGAATGGTCCACGGAGTATTCAGATGCAGAGTATCGGCAGTTCTTGAAAGTGTAAACATTACCATCTGGAAAGGCACTACCATTGAAAATACACAAAGGTAATAAATGACCTTGCAGAAGAAAGAATCGACACGTGCAATATACCATGCTGCCATAGATGTACAAAGCAGGATAAGAAATGTAGATACTATCGTTATTATTACACTGTAAATTACACTTTTTACAAACGGATATTCACCGAATGTCATACCGTTGATAAAGTTTGAGAAGCCTGCCCATATATCAGGATGCTCTGCGTCATTGATAGGGAGCATAAACGTATCAGTTTTAACATAGGTATTGGTCTTGAAGGAATTGACAACAACCGCTAACACCGGAAATACATAAACAAGACTGATTATGGAAAATACAATGGTCAGAGAAATACCGCTTTTCTTGCGGGAAACTCTTTTTGCGCTTTTAAGAAGCTCGGAATCAGGCTGCATAGCAGCATTTTCATTATTTTTTTTCACTTACTGCTGCACCTCTTTCTTTCTGGTATAGGCAAGCTGTATAAGACCGATAACAGCTACGAGGATAAAGAACATAACAGCTTTTGCCTGAGCGGTACCTCTGGCACCTGTATTTGCGCCATAGAAGGTGTTGTAAATATTCAAAGCGATCAATTCTGTCTGTCCTATTGATACTGCCTTTACTGCCTCACCGCTCTTTTCAATCGTCGTTACATACGGCTGACCGCCTGTAAGAGCAAGGTTCTGGTCGAAAAGCTTGAAGCCGTTTGTCAGCGAGAGGAACATACAAATCGTGATAGAGGGCATTACATTCGGGATCGTAACATTCCAGAGTATCTGCCAGGGGTTCGCACCATCGATCCTTGCAGCTTCAAACAGATCATCAGGAATAGAGTTAAGACCTGCGATATAAATTATCATCATATAACCTATCTGCTGCCAGCAGATAAGAACTATAAGACCCCAGAAGCCCCATGTACTGTTGGTCATTATCGAATCTTCAAACTGGGAAAGAATACCATCGAAGATCATTGACCAGATATAACCGAGTACGATACCGCCGATAAGGTTAGGCATAAAGAACACTGTTCTGAACAGATTACTTCCCTTTATTCCCTTAGTCAGCGCAATAGCGACAGCAAATGCAATAATGTTGATAAAGAACAAGCTCACTATCGCAAACATGGCAGTGTATCCGAATGAACGCATAAAAGCTTTATCCGACAGGGCATTAGCATAGTTATCAATTCCTATGAATTCGGCATCGGACACGATCTTGAATTTACAGAACGACAGGTAAATGCCCTGAATAAAAGGCCATACAAAGCCGATGGCAAATGCTGCTGTTACAGGAAGCATGAACAAAAACCACCATTTTCTCAGAGGTTTTCTGAGTGTGTAGCTTGTTTTCTGACTGAAAAAGATCTCCTTGAGACTTTTTTTGCGCTTCTCAGTACTTTTCACGCTGTCATCTGTAGTACGCATGACATAAGTTTCTGAATACCGAAATGCTTTTTTCTTTTTTTCTTCCTTTTTATTATTTTCAGAAGCACCTGTTTCCGGAACCGCATTAGTTTCATCAGGTATATTAGTTTCATCAGGTATATTATTATTCAAAATATCATCCCCTCGGATATGGATTAAAAAATCAGGGGCGGACGCCCGGGCCCGCCCCATCTGAATCAGGATAAACTTGATTAGTTCAGGCTCAATAAATATCAGCTGTTAACTGCTGCATACTGAGCTGCCCAACCGTCTACAAAAGCGGTCTTGACCTGTTCCCAGTTCTTATCGCTCTGGTCTGCATTGTATGCATTGAGAGCAGAAACAAGAGCCTTACGATATTCGTCAACGTTCGGCTGGAAGTTTGTAGCCCAGTCCATTACATAGTTACCTGCTGCGGAATAGTCGTTAGCATTCTTGAGGAAAGCGTTTGTTGATTCAGCAGCATTCTTATAAGGCATTACGCCGAAGGTATCAACAAGCATTCTTGAAGCCTTCTGATTTGTTACGCACCAATACATGAAATCAAGTGTAGCAGCCTGATCGTCAGCAGAAGCCTTGCTGTTTACTGCCCAGCAGTTTTCTGTACCGCAGTTCAGACCAGCCTTATCTTCGCCTTCAACACCACAATAGTAGGGGATCATCTTTGCATTCGGGATCTTATCCTTCATGCCTTCATATTCCCATGAACCCTGAACGGTAAATGCAGCCTTGCCCTCTTTGAACTGAGTGGAAGCATCATGTCCGCCTGTTGCAAGCTCTGTGGGCTTGGAGATGCTGTTATTAATGCACAGATCATAGAGATTCTTGAAGTTCGGGAGATATTCGCCTGTAATTGTTGCAGGGCACTCTGTCCAGGTCTTGCCAGCCTTCTTTTCCTCATAGAAGTACTCAAGGTTAGCCATATGACCTGTGAATCTCCAGGATGAAGAGTCATCCATATCACATGATGTGAATGCATCGAATTTGAGTTCGCCTGCTCTCTTATGGATATCTTCAACTACAGTTTTAAGGGATGCGAAATCCTTGATATCGTCAACCTTATGTCCTGCCTTCTCAACGAGATCAGGATTTACGATAATACCATATGCTTCATAGCAGTAACCTATTGATACTAACTTGCCGTCAGGATCATATACGTTGTATGCATCGGTATTGAGTTCATCTGCGATCTTTGTGCCCTTGAGATTAGCTGCACGATCGCCCCACTGCTTAGCCTTTTCGGGAGTACCGATTACGAAAAGTGTCGGAGGAGTACTCTTGTCCATTTCTGCTGACAGTGTTTCTTCGTATTTACCTGAAGCAGCTGTAACAACATTTACGGGAACCTTTGTTTCCTCTGTATACATCTTTGCAACTTCCTTAAGAACTGCATCTGATTCAGGCTTGAAGTTCAGCCAGTATACGGAACCCTTTGAAGCATCTCCGCCTTCGCCTGCGGGAGCCTCTGTGCTGCCTGCTGCCGTGCTGTTTGTGCTGCCTGAACCGCTGTCACCGCCGTTGTTACAGCCTGCGAGCATACCTACTGCCATACATCCTGCCATTGAAAGGGCAAGAACTTGTAATTATATACATTTTATTGCTATATTTTTGATATAATTGCGTATTGCATAATTACGACAAATATGCTATAATGTCTATAAAGGTATATTATAGTAAAAAGAATTTTGTATATCATGTTATTTCTGAATCAGAAGGTGATCGATATGAAAACAAAAAATTAAAAAGCTTCGGCGCATTTCTGATGTCCGCTTTTATGATCGTTTTTATTATGCTTCCTGATACTGCCCTGCAAACTGATGCAGCAGCTCTAAGTTTCGGAGTATCCTCATCCATGTCATCAAGATATATCGGAGGAACGATAAAAGTTACTGCTGAAGTATCCGGAGGCACTGCCCCTTACTATTACAAATTCCTGTACAAGGTAGACAACGGAAGCTGAACCACAATAAAAAGCTTTTCCGTTTCCAAAACTGCAACCTTAAAGCTGACCGGCCGAGGCAAATATTTGATTCAGGCTATCGCAAAAGATGCAAACGGAACGCAAAAGGTAAAAAATATCTCAGTAACATCCATAAGAATCAAAAATACTGCTGATATAGAAGATACTATCAGATCCGAATACGGTCTGTCTGTAAATCGTGATCTGACAGTTCCCGGAACAGGCGCAAAATTTCAGATCTATTCAAGGGATCCCGATTCAACTCAGTGGAAGCTTGTAAGGAGCTACAGCACCAATCCTAATCTGATACTTCGTCCGAGATCGCTCGGCACAACAGCTTATATGGTATATACAGATTATGACAATACAGTATCTACAAGCTATTTTGCCATAGATGCATATATTCCGGATAAAGCATATAAGGAAGTCGAACTCCTGAATATCCAAAGAAAAAATAATGGGCTTTCTGAACTGAAACTCGATCCCGATCTACAGTTTGTAGCCAATGTCAGAGCAGAAGAGCTTGACACATTGTACGATCATAAATGTCCAAACGGAACAAGCTGCTTTACAGTAATAGAACAATATAACATCAGAACACCGGCTGCTTCCGGCGAGAATATCGCATGGGGCTACAAAGAAGTTGAGTCTGTTGTTGATGACTGGATGAAATCGCCCAAACACAGAGAAAACATTCTCAATCCCAATTATACAAAAATAGGCGTCGGTAATTATCTTAAATACTGGTCACAGATGTTTACAAGCTGAATATAATTACGGGAGCTGCCGCACTAAGAAAAGTGCAGCAGCTCCTTTTTTGTATTATTCAATTATCTTATACATCATTGCGGCTTCATCCTTCTTTGCATATTCATTTATACTCAGAACCTCCGCTTTTATCGGGTGTGTTCCCATAGCAATCTCTATTGTATCTCCGACTTTGACATCATATGAGGCTCTGGCAGGCTTTCCGTTAACTGTTACTCTGCCTGCATCACAAGCCTCGTTAGCAACTGTCCTTCTTTTAATTATTCTGCTTATTTTAAGGTATTTATCAAGTCTCATATTATTTCTCCAAAAAATGTAAACCGATCATTATGACCGGTTTACTGATCTCGTGAAGTACTCACCGCCTATAG
>DEHG01000060.1 GCA_002351795.1 Ruminococcaceae bacterium UBA2806
GATGTCGTAGGGGATCTCAGGGATCAGGATGATGTCCGCGCCGCCCGCGATGCCTGCGTTGAGAGGAAGCCATCCTACCTTGTGGCCCATGATCTCTACAATGAATACACGGCCGTGGGAACTGGCGGTAGTGTGGATCTGGTCGATCGCGGGGGCCGCGATATCTACAGCACTCTGGAAACCAAAGGTCATTTCTGTTCCCCACAGATCATTGTCGATGGTCTTGGGAAGCGTGATTACATTGAGGCCCTCCTGGCTGAGCAGATTGGCGGTCTTGGTGGAGCCGTTGCCGCCGCCCATGACCAGGCAGTTCAGCTGCAGTTTATGATAGGTCTGTTTCATAGCCTCTACCTTGTCGAGGCCGTTCTCATCAGGATCACGGATGGTCTTGAACGGGCAGCGGCTGGTTCCCAGAATCGTGCCGCCTCTGGTCAGGATTCCCTTGAAGTCCTGGCCGGTCAGGATCCGGAATTTGCTGTAGATCAGGCCCTTGTAGCCGTCTTCGAAGCCGTAAAACTCAACAGGCTCTTTCGCGTTATTGACGACGCACTTATAAACGCCGCGCATCGCCGCGTTCAGGGCCTGGCAGTCACCTCCGCTGGTAAGAAAACCGATTCTTAACATACAAATACCTCCCGGACATCTCGTCCCTCGCAACAATGAATACCCCGCAGATTGTTTCATCCAGCAGCAGTCCGTACCTCTGCAGTTCTGCCGATCCTGCGGGATACTTCACCTTACTTCTCAATTTTTCCAATCTGTTTTATTCATTATAATACATATTCACCACTATGCACACAGATTTTTGGCAGTTTTTACCAATCAGCTGTCCGAAAAGGATTAAATCGGCAGACATTCCTCTGCTTTTATTAATTTTGCTTGCCAATTCCGAGTCCCGTGGCATATAATAAAGCATTGTATGGAGGATTACCCAAGTGGTCGAAGGGGGCGCACTCGAAATGCGCTAGGCCGGTCAAACGGTGCGAGGGTTCGAATCCCTTGTCCTCCGTACAAGCCCCCGTTACTTTGTGACGGGGGCTATACTTATATATTCAAGGTACAGAATACATGGGAGTATGATTATGGAGTACAGGTCTGTAACAAAAATACATCAGGGAAATTTTATTACCCGCTATGATATTGAATATATGACTGAAAACGGCTTGAGAAAGGATTATGAAATGATAAGCCGTGATCCCGGCATAGACAGCTTTGAGGGACTGCGCAGAAAAAAGACTGACGCCGTTGTAATGGTGATACATGATGAAAGCGGAGAAAGAATACTGCTTAACCGTGAATACCGTATGGCAACGGGAGAATGGGTCTATAATTTCCCGGCAGGTCTTATTGATGAAGGTGAGGATATCCGTACAGCCGCCGTCCGTGAGCTTCGTGAGGAAACAGGTCTGCATATCGACAGCATTGACGATGTGTGGAAGGAAAGCTACAGCGCAGTCGGTTTTTCAAATGAAATGTGTGCGGTCATTGTCGGAACGGCAAGCGGAGAATTCTGTCAAAGCAGTTCGGAGATGGAAGAAATAGAAGCCGGATGGTTTACTAAAGCGCAGGTGCGGGACTTACTCGGCAAGGAGTTTTTTGCGGCAAGAACGCAGGCTTACTGCAAGCTGTGGAGCAAGGGGTGAACAGATGCTTGAGGTAACTCTTTTGGGCTGCGGAGGAATGCTGCCCATGAAGGAAAGATGGCTGACGTCATGCCTTTTGAGCTGTCAGGGTCACAGCATACTTGTCGACTGCGGAGAGGGAACTCAGATAGCGCTTAAATGCGCTGAAAGAAAGACGATTCCTGTAGATCTTATCTGTATAACGCATTTTCATGCGGATCATATTTCCGGTCTGCCGGGTTTCCTGCTTTCAATGGGAAATGAGGGAAGGACGGATCCTGTAACGATAGCAGGCCCTCCGGGAATAGAAAGAGTAGTAAAAAGCCTTTGTGTGATAGCGCCTAATCTGCCGTTTGAAATAAACTGCATGGAGGCTGAACCGGGAACGGCGTTTCAAAGCGGTCTGCTTACGGTAACGCCGTTTGAGGCAAAACACAGTGTAAGGTGTTTCGGATATAGCGTTGAGCTTCACCGCAAGGCAAGGTTTTCGCCTGAAAAGGCAAAGGAAAATTCTGTGCCGATGAAGATATGGTCACTGCTGCAAAAGAACGGAAAAGCTGAATATGAGGGGAAAAGCTATACATACGATATGGTATCAGAGGGAGAGCGAAAGGGTCTAAAAGTAACCTACTGCACAGATTCCCGTCCTGCGGATACTATTGCACAGTATGCGAGGAATTCTGATCTGTTCATTTGTGAGGGTTTGTATTACGATCCTGAAAAGTATGACAGAACGCTTAAAACAAAGCATATGATGTTCAGCGAGGCTGCCGCAATAGCAAAAAGGGCGGATGTAAAGCGGTTGTGGCTTACTCATTTCAGTCCTGCGGTGCAGGAGCCGGAGCAGGGACTTGGATATGCGGCAGAGATCTTTCCCGATACTGAATGTGGCTGCGATGGGAAAAGTATTGATCTGTTGTTTGAAGATACAGGAAGATGCTGAGTAATGAAATGACCGGCATCTGGGCAAAGCTCTATGTTAAGCCGCTTACAGTAAACTTCAAGCTGCAAATGCCAGTTTATTCAGCGATCCCATAGTATAGAAAAAATAAAGAAGGAAGTGTACTGATATGTTTTCAGTGGCAATAGACGGACCTGCCGGAGCAGGAAAAAGTACGATAGCAAAGGCTGCCGCTAAGGAGCTTGAGCTTATATATGTCGATACGGGGGCAATGTACAGAACTATCGGACTTGCCTGCCTTGACGACGGTATTTCACCTGAGGATAGTAAGGCTGTCATAGAAAAGCTGAAAAGCATTGTTCTTGAACTGAAATATGTTGACGGAGAACAGAGAATGATCCTTTGCGGAAAGGATGTTTCCGATGATATCAGAACGGAGAGAGTTTCCATGACCGCTTCGGTCGTTTCAAAAATACCGGAGGTCAGAGCCTTCCTGCTTGAACAGCAAAGAGGCTTTGCAAGGTCGGATAATATTATTATGGACGGCAGGGATATAGGTACCGTTGTCCTGCCAGACGCTCAGGTCAAGATCTTCCTTACTGCGTCTGCTGAGTCAAGGGCAAAAAGACGTACTCTTCAGCTTGAAGAAAAGGGTATAGGGGCTGATTATGACGCAATTTTAGAGGATATCCGCAAAAGAGATTATCAGGATTCGCACAGGGAAATAGCACCGCTTAAAGCTGCGCCCGATGCGGTCATCGTTGATACTACGGAGCTTACCCTTGAAGGCTCAATAGAGGCTGTAATTGATACCATAAGGAAGGGGATGTCCGGAAAATGATGCCTTTATATGCAATAGGCAGGGCGCTGCTTATCCCTTTAATGAAGCTGCTGTTTTTTTATAAGGTAAACGGCAAGAATAATATTCCGAAAACGGGCGGATATATAGTCTGCTCGAACCATCTTTCAAATTTCGATCCGATCTTTCTCGGCATAACACAAAAACGTCAGATATTCTATATGGCTAAGGTCGAACTGTTTAAAAATAAATTTTTCGGCTGGATTATACGAAAGCTCGGCGCTTTTCCCGTTGAAAGAGGAAAGGGTGACGGCAAGGCTATAGGCAATGCGGAGACTCTTATCGAAAACGGCAATGTTCTTGGAATATTCATCGAGGGCACAAGATCAAAAACAGGTGAATTTCTCCGTCCTAAAGCGGGCGCTGCAATGATAGCCGAAAAGGTCAATGTCCCCGTGATACCCGTTTGCATAACACCGAAAAATAAGAAAATAAAGATATTTCAGAAGGTCACTATTTCATGGGGCGAGCCTATAAGCTGTGAACAGCTTGGTCTTGGCAGCGGCAGCGGTGAGGCTGTAAGAGCTGCAACAAAAAAGATCATGGGTGAAATAGCTGCACTCAGAGAAAGAGATATGCAGCCCCGATTAAATGCGCCGGAGGGTGAGAAAAAATGATCACAGTTGCAAAAACAGCGGGCTTCTGTTTCGGAGTCAGCAGGGCAGTCGATCTTGTGGAAAAGCTGCTTGATGAAGGGAAGAAGGTAACAACTCTCGGCCCCATAATCCATAATCCCCAGATGGTCGAAAGCCTTGCACAGAGGGGCGTAAAGATTGCCGATACGCCGGAACAGACTGATAAGGATACTACTCTCGTTATCCGTTCCCATGGCGTTACGCTTGACGTTATGAACAGGATAGAACAGTGCGGTCTGTCTTTCCGTGACGCTACCTGTCCTTTCGTAAAAAAAATTCATAAAATTGTGGCTGAACATTCTGCCGCCGGTGAGATCGTTCTGATCGCAGGAGATGAAAGCCATCCTGAGATCAAGGGAATAATCGGTCATCTGAGCGGTGAATATCATACCTTTTGTGATTGCCAAGAATTGGCAACTTTACTCGGTAAATTTCCAGAATGGAAAAATAAACCCCTTTGTATGGTCGCTCAGACAACTTTTGATATAAAAGAATGGAAAAATTCTTTAAAAATGTTGCAAAAAGTATGTACAAATGGTAAAATATTTGATACAATATGTAGTGCCACATCTGATAGGCAAACCGAAGCCGAAAAACTGGCAAAGCAGTCCGACGTCATGATTGTGATCGGCGGTCGGCATAGCTCAAATACAAATAAGCTTTACCGTATATGCAAGAGTTGCTGCGAAAACACTTATTTGATTGAGTCGAAGGAAGAACTGCCGCTTGACAGCATAAGGGGAGCAGAGAAGATAGGCGTTACGGCCGGCGCATCAACACCGGCAAGCATAATAAAGGAGGTACTTGTTACCATGTCAGAAGAAATCAAAAACACAGAAGAAAGCAAAGCTGAAAACTTTGAAGAGCTCCTGGAGGAGTCATTCAAAAATTATAATACAAATGGAAGGGTACGTGGCATAGTTGTTGGTGTGACACCTACAGAGGTTCGTGTAGACGTTGGCAGAAAACAGACAGGCATCGTACCGCTCAGCGAGCTTTCAAACGATCCTAACGCAAAGACAGAGGATCTCGTACAGATGGGCGATGAGCTTGATCTTATCATTATGAAGACAAACGATCAGGAGGGTACTATCCTTCTGTCAAAGAAGCTTGTAGATTCACAGAAGGGCTGGGACGAGATCGCAGACGCTTATGAGAATAAGACAGTTGTACACGGCGTTGTAACAGATGTTATCAAGGGCGGCGTACTTGCTCTTACAAACGGCATCAAGGTATTTATCCCTGCATCACAGGCAACAGCTACAAGAGGCGAGGCTCTTGAAGGTCTTCTCAAGAAGGAAGTTGACTTCCGCATTATCGAGACAACAGGCAAGAACAACAGACGCAGAGCAGTAGGCTCTATCCGCAGCGTACTCGAGGATGAGCGCAAGAAGAAGGAAGAAGAGTTCTGGGCAAATGCTGAGGTCGGCAAGGTATATAACGGCGTTGTTAAATCCCTTACTTCCTACGGCGCATTTGTTGATATCGGCGGCATTGACGGAATGGTACATATTTCCGAGCTTTCCTGGAAGAGGATCAAGCATCCGTCAGAGGTTGTAAATGTAGGCGATCAGGTCGAGGTATATATCAAGGCTCTCGATCAGGAAAAGGGCAAGATCTCTCTCGGTTATAAGAAGGCTGAGGATAATCCCTGGGAGATACTCAAGAATCAGTATCCTGAGGGAACAGTTTGTGAGGTTGAGATCGTTGGTCTTACACAGTTCGGCGCTTTTGCAAGAATCATTGACGGTATTGACGGTCTTATCCATGTATCACAGATCTCAAATGAGAGAGTTGAAAAGCCCGAGGATGTTCTTTCTGTTGGTCAGAAGGTAACAGTCAAGATCACAGCTATCGACTTTGAGAAGAAGCGCATCAGTCTTTCAATGAAGGCTGCATTTGATAATAATGCTGCTGAGGAAGAGGCTGCCGAATAAGCTTAATTCAAATTATAATTATGATCAAAATGTCAGGCATCTCACTTTGAGGTGCCTGTCGCAGGTTAAGGGGCTTTTGTCCCGGAGTGCAGACTATACAGAATCGGAGATGAATCTGAAATGTATGAAGAAATCAGGGAAAAGGCGGAGGCGCTGGTTCTTGAGGTGCTGGAACAGGCTGGACTGAAAGAGGGAAGTGTATTTGTTGTCGGCTGTTCTTCAAGCACAGTATGCGGACAAGGGTATGGAAAGGCGTCAAGCATGGATATTGCTCAGGCGCTTTTTGACGGCATATATCCTAAGCTGAGGGAAAGAGGAATATATCTTGCAGCCCAGTGCTGCGAGCATCTTAACAGGGCGATAATCACATCTGAATGTGTTGCACAAAAGCAGAACAGGGAGATCGTCAATGTTGTTCCGCAGCCCAAGGCAGGCGGTTCCTTTGCGACAATAACATATAATACTGTTGATGATCCTGTTGCTGTTGAGCATATAAAGGCTGATGCAGGCATAGATATCGGTGGGGTACTTATCGGTATGCATCTGAAAGAGGTCGCCGTTCCGCTTAATCTCAAAAACAATATGATAGGTCAGGCTCATATCACTGCCGCAAGGACAAGACCGAAATTCATAGGCGGCGAAAGAGCGCATTATGATGACAGTATGAAATAATGATCTGTGCGTGAAAGGTTTTTGAAAATGGATTATAAAGAAGAATTTATAAAAATATTTAACGATAATATCACAAGAGAGGGTTCAAAGAATCTGCTCGAATGGATACAGAAAACGGATTTTTTTACTGCTCCGGCAAGTACAAAATTTCACGGCGCCTGTGAAAGCGGACTTGTAATGCACAGCATAAGCGTATATAAAACAATGATGGAAAAGCATTACGATCCCAATACCGACAGCTCAGAAAGCTTTGCCATATGCGCTCTTCTTCATGATCTTTGCAAGGCTCAGTTTTATAAGCAGTCCACCCGCAATGTCAAAAATGAACAGACGGGTCAATGGGAGAAAAAGCCGTATTATACGGTCGAGGACGCTTATCCTTACGGTCACGGAGAAAAATCCGTTTTTCTTATCGAGCGTTTTATGCGGCTCAAGCCTGCCGAGGCAATGGCAATACGCTGGCATATGGGCGGTTTTGATGAAGCCGCAAGGGGCGGAAGCTTTGCAATAAGCCTTGCATATGAGAAATACCCGCTTGCAGTAAAGCTTCATCTTGCCGATCTTGAATCGACCTATCTTAAAGAAAAGGGCACATCCGCAATCAACAGCAAATAAAGTCATGTTGTGAGGTAAAAGATATGATCTTCAACAGTAAAAACACTTATCTTAATTTTGTTGACGGTGTCGGCTTTATGCAGTTTCCGCTGCTCGGAAAGCTTGACTTTATCAATCATGCATTTTCGACACGCCTGGGCGGTGTAAGCGATGGTGCATACAAATCAATGAATCTCAATTTCAAACGAGGCGACGATCCCGATAATGTTACCGAAAATTACCGTATTTTCTGCAAGGCTGCCGGCTTTGATTTTGACAGCCTTGTAAGCTCTTCACAGGATCATAATACATTTGTACGCAGAGTGACAAAGAATGACAGAGGGATAGGAATAACCCGTCCTCATGATATTGCAAGCGTTGACGCTCTTGTGACAAACGAACCGGGCGTTACTCTTGTGACACATTATGCAGACTGTACCCCGATACTCCTTGCCGATCCGGAAAAGAAAGCGATAGGGCTTGCCCATGCCGGATGGAGGGGAACGGTATCAAAGATAGGGGAGGCGACCGTCAGAAAGATGACGGAGGAATTCGGAAGTGACCCGGCGGATATAATAGCGGTTATCGGTCCGGCGATCGGTTTTTGCTGTTATGAGGTGGATACGCCTGTATATGAAGAATTCGCCTGTCTGACGGAGCTTAAACCGGCATATTTTACAAGAATGCTCGGACACGGAAAATACCTTATTGACCTGAAGGAAACAAACCGCCGTATGCTTATGGATGCAGGTCTTCTGAGCATAAATATATCTATCAGCGATGTCTGCACAAAATGCAACAGCGGGCTGCTTTATTCTCACCGTGCAAGCGGAGGACAAAGGGGCGGACTTATTGCAATGATGTGTATTCGTGAATAAAAATACTATCCCGTAAACACTTTTCAGTGTCTGCGGGATAGCTTTTTTTGTTTCAGTTTATATTATTTTTTTGTTGTCTTTTTTGTTTCAGCCTTCTTTTCAGC
>DEHG01000031.1:0-18737 GCA_002351795.1 Ruminococcaceae bacterium UBA2806
GTATGTTTCTATGTTGTTTCATTGTAACTATTCAGCCCCCACTCCAAAAGCATAAGGCTTACCGCAAACAGCAAAGAAAACAGCCTTAAACGAATTTATACCATGTTTGCGTGCAGTACCGATATAAGACATAATATCAAGATATTCAACAGCACCGTCAAAGCTTCTGAAACAACCGGAAACCTTAGTTTTGACTTTGATGTTGCGAATATCACGTTCAGCCTGATTGTTGTCAAAAGGAATGGAAAAGTTATCTAAAAACAGGCAGACTTGTCCCTTGTATTTTTTTAGCCGGTCAATAAGGCATAATACCTTGCCTCTTTTCTTTTTTCCACGTTTGCCTTCTTCCGTTATCGGAGCAGGATTTTCTGAATAGGCAAGCGAAATAAGTCCATCGTACTGAGTTTTGTAACGGTGAACGCTCGCATAGCTTAATTCTGTTTTTCCTTTTTCTATCGCTCTTTCCTTTGCTTTTTTCATTTTCAAAAGCAAGGCGCTGAAGCTTTTAGCCCAGGTCTGTTCGGGATGGTTTTCTGTCACCCCATTCAATTCTCGCAGCAAATGAGCACAGCAAAGCTGGTGTGCTGCATTGTCAAATTTCCAATAAGGACTCCAGCAATCATGCACGACCGTTCCTGTAAAATGCGGCAGTATGTCCATTTCCTCCATGGCAACAGCTCCTCTTTTGCTGTTCAATGTCAGATAGGTATAATGCTCATTGGATGCATTATGTACCCATCTTGTTTTACCCTCAACACGGGTTCCTGTTTCATCGCAATGAAGAAGCAGTGCAGCAATAAGTGCTTTTCTTATATACGTCAGAACAGGCTTTATTTTTTCTGCACAGCGTGTGACCATATTTTTTATCGTGCCTGTCGAAAGCGGAATATTAAAGATACTTCCTATGATCTCATGTACCCTGTTTACGCTGACTGCACCAACTGTATTCAAAGAAACAACAAGTGCTTCAAGATTTTTTCCGTACTGGACGTAGTTTGTTATATCCGCAGGAAATTCACCGCTTTTTGGTGATTTGCACTTCGGACATTCTGCAATATACATTTTTTCATGAGCAGTGACCTTTACATCTACCACTGCATCTATCACGTGGCGTGTTTCTTTTGTACAGGCTTTTTCCATGCACTTATCTCTGTAAGGACAGCAGATACAATCAGAATGATAATGTCTGATTATTTCATCAGGTGCTGAAACAACTCTCAGATATTTACCTTTATGACCATTCTGTCCACCAGGTTTTTTTCCGCTTTTTCCTCGCAGGCTTTTTGTCGCAGGTTTCTTCTTCAAGCCATCACTTGACGGTGGCTTTGAGCTGTTGCCGGAGTTTTTGTTGAGTTGTTCCCTTAGTTCTTTGATCGTTGCATTGAGTTCCTCTATGATTTTATTAAGCGTTTCGACCTGTTCTATCAGTGCATTATTCTGCTCAATCAACACTTGATTCTGCCTGATTAACGACTCAACAAACTCTTGTGTAAACGGCATCTGCTCCACCACCTTTCGCTGTCTATATTGTATCATAAAATGCGAAATTTGGCTATGGCACTGCTTTTTGGCGTTTGTGCATTTTGACGAAAACAATTTTTCAGATACCATTTTTAAGGGTGCTGGAGCGTTTTACTACAATCCATTCTTTACTTTTTTTACTTGGATGCTCTCTGTTGGATGCTTGAATTTTTCTTTTGTGCATCTATACAATTTTTTCAGGGGACTGAATAGTTACTGATTATTCGTAATAGGTTATGTGGCATGATATTGGATTAAACAAGGAGCAAAGCTCCAACAAGCTCGCTTGATTGGAGCGAGCGACGCCGTCAACAGACGTCGAGGAGCTTTAGCTCCTGCGGGCGTCGGTGGGGGATTTTGACCCACCACCGACGGACGTATGGCACCCGCCGCCTAAAGAGGCGGGGGACATCGACGTTTGTTATTACTCTTTGCCGTCAACGATCTCCTTGAAAGCCTTGCCTGCCTTGAATGCAGGGATCTTTGATGCGGGAATTGTGATCTGCTCCTTTGTACGGGGATTAACGCCTGTTCTCTCTTTTCTCTCACGACATTCAAATGTACCAAAGCCAACAATGCGGATATCCTCGCCTGCTGCTACCTTCTCAACGATAGTATCAAATACTGCGCTTACAACCTTCTCTGCTTCCTTCTTATCCAACTCAGTCTTCTCAGCAACAGCTGCTATTAATTCGGTTTTGTTCATTTTTGTTTTCCTCCAATTTTTCTTTATTAGAAATTTCTTTCCATAGACGGTTCGTTACCTCAGTATCCGAACCCTGTATATCAATGCCCGATCCGGCAGCGGTATCCTCGTACCGTTTAAACTGCCTTATATAATTTTCGCAGGCATTATACAGCGATTGTTCTCCGTCAGTGCCGATAAGCTCTGACAGTCCCGCTACTGAAAACAGCAGCTCACCTAATGCTTTTTCATAAAGCTCTATATTTCCTTCATCACAGGTTTGTTTCAGCCTTTTCAGATTATCCTCTACAGATACAAACGCCTGATCTGTTCCTTCGATACTTAATCCGCCCCTGCTTGCTTTTTTTACAAGCTTCTGTGCCCTCATAAGTGAAGGAAGAGTTCTGGAGACGCTTTCCATTGTCTGGCTGACCTTTGTCTGAGAATGTGTCTGCATCTTGATAGCATCCCAGTTTGTAAGGACCTGCTCTGTTGTATCAACATGTATATCACCAAAAACATGAGGGTGACGAATTATCATTTTCCTGCTGACCTCATCGGTGATATCACCCAGATTGAAATTGCCTTTTTCATTTTCGATCTGACAGTGGAAAATGACCTGGAACAAGACATCGCCAAGCTCCTCTCTGAGGTGTTCGGCATCATCATCATCAATTGCCTCAACAGCCTCATAGACTTCCTCAATAAAATCCTTACGGATAGATTTATGAGTCTGCGCCTTATCCCACGGACAGCCGTCCGGCGCACGAAGTCTTTTTACGATCTCTGTAAGATCTTCAATATCATATTTTTCCTTATTAAGATCCAAGCTTTTGCACTCCCCAAAAAGACTACCTATATATTTTACCTTATAAGATTGTGTTTTTCAAGTACTTTTACAATTTTGTTTCCTTTAGGCATTTGCATAAGATCATCACGGCTTATTGCCCTGATGAGCAGAAGAACTGTTGCATATACCACAATTGCAGCTACAATTGCCAGAATGGTAGCAATTTTCTGAGGGAAAAATATATCAAACAGGATCTCAGAAAAATATGCGGCTGCTCCGCATATTACAGAGGCGATCAGCGGCTTTACAAAAATAGAAACAAAATCAGGTACTATCTTTGTCTGTCTGCAAAGGACAAACAGCGCAACGATAGTTACAAAGCTGTAGCATACCATTGAACCCATATTTGCGCCCTGAATATTTATCTCAGGGATACCTACAAGAATATAATTGACAATTATCTTAATGACCATTCCAATTGAAAACAGTTTCAGTGGAACATCCATTCTGCCGACTGCCTGCAGCATACTGCATAGCGGGGTGCTTATTGCTATGAAGATAACGGAAATACCCATTATCATCAGAACCTTTGCACCTATCTCTACCTCATTGGAAACTGACGGGCTGCTGTAAATAAGTGAAAGCAGCGGCTCGGCAAGTACTGAAAGACCTATTCCCGAAGGTATGGTAACAAGAACTGTGATCCTTAAAACGGTTTCCATACTTTCCTTGAGCTTTTGCTTATTGCCGCTGGTATAGGCAGCAGTTACGGACGGCAGGGCAGTTGTACCGAAAACCTGTGTAACAGCTGTTACAAGCATCATAAGCGTAAGCGCCATTCCGTAGCAGCCGTAAAGATAAATATGTGTATTGCCTCCGTAATACACCTCATCCGGTATCTGTGAACCGTAAACATTCAGAAGTGCTTCAGGAGTCGTTTCCATGATATTATAGATCCTTGTCTGAACAAGGGTAGCGTCTACCATATCGGATATACTCATTATTACAGCGCCAAGTCCGATAGGTATTGCTGTACGGATCATCGTTCTTCTTATTTCGGCATTTTTTCTCGGCGGCGGAGAATTTCTCAGATCATTCCTGCTGATACCGTCGCCGCTTCTCTTGAATTTTATAAAAAGATACAAGAACCCGAAAAGCGAACCAAGAGAAATGCCCGTTATTGCAGCACCTATTGCAAGCGGAACTGCCGCAGCATGTGCCTCGGCTTCGCTTGCGCATTTAACGCCCATAACAAAACCGCTGTCATGGAACTGCATCATGCAAAGCTTCATAGTAAGATATGAAGCTGTAAAACCTAAAAACAGCTTGCAGGCTGCTTCTATTATCTCGGATACAGCGGTAGGCGTCATATTACGCATACCTTCAAAATATCCTCTGTATATCGACATAAGACAGCCGAAAAATATGGTCGGGGACAGACAAAGCAATGCAAATATGGTATTTTCAGCATTTATTACTTTTACATAAATAAAACTGCCCAGTACCATAACAATAAAACAGCCCATACCCGCCAATACAAATATTGGTACCGAGATCTTCTGTATCTGTCTTACATCCCTGTATCTTTTTTTCGTCATGCTTTCCGATACCATTCTTGATATCGCTATCGGAAAACCTGCTGTTGACAGCATAAAAAGCGGATTATACAGCGCATATGCTGCATTGAAAAGACCTGTTCCGACACCGCCGTACATTCCTGACAGCAGTATCTTATAGACCATTCCCATAAGTCGGACAATGATCATGCTTGAACCGAGCACCATTGCTCCCTTGAGAAATGACTGCCCCTTCCCTTCCTTTTTCTTTTTAACCACTCAAGCACATCCTTTCGGAAAGGAAAATATCTTACAGTGTAAAAAGAATATCACAGAAGATCATCGTCAGCAAAATTATCCTCTGTAAAATCTATAACATCATCGGGAGACATATGCTCTGCACCCTGTGTGTCATCCATCAGCTTTTCACCGCAGTTATTGCAGAAAACTGCGTCCTTAGCATTATACGAACCGCAGCAGCTGCATTTTTTCTTATTCTTGGAGCTTGCTATCATATCATTTACTGATTCAAGGTGATTTTTAAGCTCTTTGATCTTTTCTGCTACCTCTTCCTTATTCTTGCTGTAATCCTTGCCGGAGCTCATTTCCTCAAAGGTGATCCTTCCGAGTATCTGATACTTCTGAGAAAGCTCAGATCTTAGATCAGCAGCGGCAAGCTTGAGCTTTGAAATATCTACTACCTCACCTGCTTTTTTTCCGACTGTTCCGACAACAGCTTTTGCGTTAAGAATAACGTCTTCAAAAATTCCCATAATTAACTCTCCTTTATGCTAATATTTTTCAAACCGCCAAGCGGTCAGTAATCTGTCTGAATTTGTTTTGCAAAAAAATTATATCACCTTTAATTGTATACTTCAAGGACTTTCTGATAATTTCGGGATTTTAAACGAATATTTAGCAAAATAAGCGCATTATACACCAAAATCAAATAATCTCCGGCTCAGTATGAATAGCAGCCGCCGCCTATAAACTCTCTGAGAAGTGAATTTTCAGGCACCAATGAATCATCAATGAACTCAAAACGTTCAAGAGACGCCTTTATCTTCTGCACAAATTCATAGTGAGGATCATCCGGTTTTATCATGCCGAGTATCGGTACGGCATACCGGCGCATGATGCATGGCTCATAAATGTGTATGGAATTTACGGTAAAATCACTTGTATATCTGTAGGGTCTTATATATTTCTTTTCGCCGTCAATAACAGTATCCCACATAGATACCAGATATTCTGGATCCGTCTTTCTGAAATGATAATCACGCACTATCCTCCGGATAAAGCGTATCTCCCTGTTCGTAAGAACATAATCCTCATTATCCTTTATGCCCTGTTTTACGGCGGTATATACCTTCATGACCTTCGCTTTTGACTGTCCCTTGCTGAAAATAGTGTTAAGGGCATGGATACCCTCCATTATTATGACTGAATTGTCGGCAAGAGTTATTGTTTTTGTCTTTTCAGAACGCCGGCTATGTGAAAAATCATAGCATGGTATCACACATTCGCCTGTTGTGGAAAGCAGCTCGATCGACTTTTTTATCAGCGGAATATCAAGCGCTTCGACCGATTCAAAATCAGGCTTTCCGTCAGGCAGCTTTCTGACATATTCAGCTCCGAGATAAAAGTCATCCATTGAAATAAGCTGCACATCAATACCATGCCTCAGAAATGCATCGGAAAGCTTTTTTGATGTTGTTGTCTTCCCGCTGCTTGAAGGACCCGAAAGCATAATTACATGGCGGTGTCCCTCCGTATCCAGAACCTGATTTGCTATCCATTCAAGATCATGATTGTAGATATCCTCTGTCAGTTCGACAAGCGCTCTTGCATCGGACAGTGCTTCGGAATTTATTCTGTTGATATCACAAGCATACCTGCGGTATGTATTAAGATAATTCATCATAAAACCTCTTCACCTGCTCTTTCCTTTTAAGCATTTCATCAAATCCGTTTATATATTCATATGGGTATTTATAATTAAATATGCGGGTAAGCGATTCCTCCCCCGGGACTTTCAGCTTTGTAACAGCGCCAGCTCCGCATCCGATTATTGTATGTGTCTCATCCATTACAAAGACATTGTATATACCGTCAAAGCCTTCCTTTGACCAGCCGACATTTTCAAGATTGCCCTCCATCCTTGACTGTCTGTAAAGATAATAAGGATGATATCCACACTCTGTGAGCTTTCTTTCACAGTAGTCAAGCATTGCCGCAGCATTATCTCCGTTATCCGTACTGACTCCCCTGCCCTCCATCGTAAGCTTTGATGAACGCTTCAATGCAAGGGTATGAACAGTAATGCTTGCCGGATCAAGCTCACAGATACGATCAAGGGTCGAAACAAAGCTTTCAACGCTTTCCGTCGGCAGACCTGCGATCAGATCCATATTGATATGCCTGAAACCGATTTTTTCAGCAAGCTCATATGCATCAATTGTCTGCTGTGCAAAATGTCTGCGGCCGATGACCTTCAGCACGTCATCATTCAGAGTCTGAGGATTTATGCTGATCCTGTCAACCCCGCCGTCATATATTGCTCTGAGCTTCTGTTCGTCTATAGTATCGGGTCTGCCTGCTTCTATGGTGAATTCACGGCATTGTTTCATATCAAAGCTATCCTTTATAACCCTGATAAGCTCTGAGAGCTGTTCTGCATTAAGAGTAGTGGGAGTTCCGCCTCCGATATAAACGCTCTCAAGCTGTAAACCTATCTCCTTTACAATATCTGCGGTAAAAGCTATCTCTTTGCAAAGCAGTTCAAAGTACGGCTCTACAAGCTTTTTCGCCCTTTCAATCGTCTGGGAAACAAAGGAGCAATATGCACATCTTGTCGGACAGAATGGAATTGATATATACAGACTGAAAGAACGGTCTGTACTGAGTGAAAGGATCTTTCTTTCATTTTTCTCCGTAACTGCACTGAGTGACGTTTTTGACGGCGATACAAGCAATTTGTCGGTGAAATATTCTTTCGCATACTGTTCCCCGTACTGCTGTGAAAGTCTGCGGAAAAGCTTTATCGGTCTGACTCCGGTAAGAATACCCCAGGGCTGCTTCTTTCCCGTACATTTGCTCAATAGTCCGTAAAGACATACCGCAAGCTCCCTTTCGGCAGTCTTTTCAAGTTCAGATTCGTCATCAGACACACTTACACTGTCAAAGCCTTTGAACTCATTAATTTCGACCTCGACATTGAAAAGCCATTCTCCTTTACACTTTTTAAGTTGTGTAAAGATAAAAGGCTTTACAGGATTATCGCAGCATTTTTCAGTCACTTCAAGCTTTTCATTGGGATAAAAAAGTCTGACCAGGTTTTCAGTTTCATAATGATAATCATGTCCGTCAATATAGATCGTCATATGTTATATTCCCCATAGCATAGTTATATTTTCTTTCAAAATCAAGGGTCGTTGCATTTCCATGTCCGCAGAATAATTTAAGGTTACCCTCAAGCGCAGCTATGCGTTTTGCGGATTCAAGCATTGCCCTGCTGTCGCCTGTCGGGAAATCCATTCTGCCTGTCGTCCCGCTAATAATTGTATCACCGGTAAAAAGCATATCCTCAAATCTGTAGCATACTCCGCCCCTTGTATGACCGGGTGTTTCCATTACAGTTATTTTTTTATTACCGAAGCTGAGAACGCTGCTTTCATTTACTATGATATCAGCGTTAAAATGCTCCACATATATCCCCGGAAAATGACCGGCAAGATTAAGCGAATCATTATTTGTAAAAACGCTGTCGCCCTCGCCGATAACGATTTTTACATTCGGATATTTCCTTTTCATAGCCGCTGTATTGCCTATATGGTCAAAATGACCATGAGTAAGCAATATGTATTTAAGCTTATCAGTGCCGAAGCTGTCTATTCTTTTTTCCGCCTCCGGGCTTGGTGCTCCCGTATCAACGGCAAAGCAAAGCCCCTGTTCATCATCTAAAACAAGAAACATATTGGCGCTAAGCTCTCCTACAGGATAACATTCAACCTTTATCATTTCCGCTTACCTCCGTCCGGCAGATCTATGCCAGATCCTTTGTATCTATCACGATCGTAACAGGACCGTCATTCAAAAGACTTACCTTCATATCAGCTCCGAATATGCCCTTTTCGACTTTGCGAATACCGTTTTTCTTCATCCTCTCGCAGAAATATTCATATAACGGCTCCGCTGTTTCGGGACGGGCAGCCGCTTCAAAATTCGGCCGCCTTCCCTTACGGCAATTGGCGCAAAGAGTAAAATTTGATACAACAAGCACTTCGCCGTCAATATCTCCCAAGGAGAGATTCATTTTATCGTTTTCATCTGTAAAAACTCTGAGTCCTGCTATCTTATCGCAAAGCTTATCCGCCTGACTCTGAGTATCGCCGTTTTCCACACCTAACAGAATGAGAAAACCGTCATTTATCTGTCCTGTTACCTCATCTTCAACTGTAACGCTGCATGAGGAAACCCGTTGTATTACTGCTTTCATATAAAAGTTTTAATTCCTTCCTACTGAAATTATGCCGCTTATGCCGCTGAGCCTGCTGACCGCCATTTTCAGATGACTTATTCCGTTGACAGTCAGACTGACCTCTATAACAGCAATGCCGTTTTTACCCTCTCTTGAATTAAGCGTATGGATAAACAGATGCATTGCCGAAAGCTGGTTTGTAATATCAGCCAGAAGTCCTGTTCTGTCTGTTGCAGTTATCTGAAGTGTTGCCTTGAAGGTCTCATTTGCGATATGATCTGTCCATTCAGCCTTTACCCATCTTTCAGGCTCGGCTGCCCTTGAAATATCCACGGGTACATTTGAGCAGTTTCTCTTATGGATCGAAACACCGTAACCCCTTGTAATGAAGCCTATGATATCATCACCGGGAAGCGGATTGCAGCATCTTGAATATTTTACAAGACAATCCTCCATACCCTCAATGATTACTCCGCTGCTGACCTTTTTGCGTTGAACAGGCTCTTTTACGATAAGCGCCGCTGGCTGTTCCTCTGTATACTTTTTATAATAGTCCTCTTTTATCCTCGGCAGGATCCTCCACAGCTGTATTCCTCCGTAACCGATAGACGCATAAAAATCATCAAGTGTATTGCAGTTCTGTCGGTGCATTACCTCTGACAGGAATTCCGGCATATCCTTTTCGGGAACATCTATGCCGAGTCTTTTGAATTCCACTTCAAGCTGGGATTTACCCTCTACAATATTTTCATCACGCTTTTCACGCTTGAACCATAATCTTATCTTGCTTCTTGCTTCACTTGTCTTGACAATATTCAGCCAGTCACGCTTAGGCCCGCCGCTTTCCTTTGTCGTCATGATCTCTACGATCTCACCTGTTGTAACTTTATAGTCAATAGGTACGATCCTCTTATCGACCTTTGCGCCGATCATACGGTTGCCGACCTCAGTATGAATGGCATATGCAACGTCAATTACAGTTGCGCCCATAGGCAGACTGAGTACATCACCCTTGGGAGTAAATACAAATACCTCTTCGGGGATTAGATCCATCTTTATCGTGCGTACAATATCAGTCGAGTCATTATCACTCTGATTTTCAAGAACCTTTCTTATCCATGCAAGTCTGTCATCAAGGGAATTCTTTTTGGTGATGCCCTCCTTATATTTCCAGTGTGCGGCAATACCGAATTCAGCTGTGTAATGCATTTCCCATGTTCTTATCTGAATTTCAAAGGGTATGCCCTCCTTGCCTATAACTGTCGTATGAAGCGACTGATACATATTCGGCTTTGGTGTGGAAATATAGTCCTTGAATCTGTTCGGAAGGGGCTTGAAAACATCATGCACAACGCCAAGAACATTATAGCAGTCCGCAACGCTGTCAACAATGACTCTTACTGCAAAGATATCAAAGATCTGGTCGAGCGTTCTTCCTTTCATAAAGGTCTTTTTGTAAATGCCATGAATACTTTTTACTCTGCCCTCGATATAGACATTATTGATCTCATCTTTAAGTCTGTCATAAAGCTGCTGCTTGATATCGGCAACGAAATCAAGTCTGTCCTTGCTTTTGGAAGCAAGCTGCTTTTCGATCTCGCTGTATCCTATGGGATCAAGATAGCGTATGGAAAGATCCTCAAGCTCCTCCTTTACCGCCCTGATACCAAGTCTGTGAGCAATAGGCGCATATACCTCCATGACTTCAAGCGCCTTATCACGCCTGTGCTGCTCCTTCATACATTCGATGGTACGCATATTATGAAGTCTGTCGGCAAGCTTTATTATAATTACCCTGATATCATTTGACATCGCAATGAGCATCTTACGGATATTTTCCGCCTGCTGCTCCTCACGGGATGAATACGGTATCTTGCCCAATTTTGTAACGCCGTCAATAAGGTTTGCTATCTCCGAACCGAAGATCTTTGTTACTTCCTGCAAAGTTATCGGCGTATCCTCCACCACATCGTGCAATAATGCAGCCGCAAGACATTGGCTGTCCATACCAAGCTCACAGAGTATACAGGCAACCGTTGTCGGGTGAAGGATATAGGGAATTCCCGAAGCACGTCTCTGATCACCATGCATCTTTTCCGCCAGTCTGTAAGCCTTTTCGATCAGATCAAAATCATATCCGTGGTCATTCTTTCTCATCAGCTCCAGAAGCTCATTATAATCTTGATAATATTTAGGTTTTTCCGGCATTTCCTATCTCCTCCTCCAATTTTCTATATATTCCTGATTCTTTCAGGTCAGTCTTTCTGCTGACCTCACACATATCTATATAAAGAACGTCCGCATCCCTCCGATAACTGATCAGATGCAGCTCATTCATTATATCAAGAATTATCAGCAGCCTGAACACACCGATATCCTTTCCAAGCTTATTGCATAATGTGTCTACAGTATATATTTTCTTTCCTTCCTTTCTTAGAAGCCTGTATACCAATGCAAAGTATTCTCTGTCCGGAAAGAATGAATGTTTTTCCTTATTGAATATTCCCTTTTTATATAATTCATAATCCTGAAGTCCGAGCATGGTCTTTTCAACATCAAAACCGCTTATACGGACATCATTGACACGAAATGAAACACTTTCTCTGCCAAGATAGACATTTTTTTCTAATGTCACGGCAAAATCAAGGATATCTCCTTCGCTGTACGGAAATTCCTCCTGTGTTACCGAAAACATTATAAGTGAAAGATATGCCCTGTCCTTTGAAACAGAAAGCTTTAAATGCTTTCCGCCGCCCACAGGAGTTATTTTATCAAGACGCATATTAAGAAGTCCGAATACAGGGGTAGGGTTCCTGCATCCAAAAGGCTCCATATGTCCGAGCTGATCTACCATATCAACTGAGATAGAAGATGGTTTAAGATCCTTTGCAAGCTCTATGCTGTACAGCGGCATATAAGGCAGTTTATCGGCATATTCATTTATTCTTTTAATAAACGGCTCTATATTTTCCTTTTTAATGCTGAAACCGACAGCCATAGGATGACCGCCGCATTTTATCAGCAGATCACTGCAGGCAAATACAGCATCAACGAGCGAAAAGCCTTCCACACTTCTTCCGGATCCCTTACAGACATCTCCGTCCTCAGATATCATTATTGAAGGCTTTCCGTATTTTTCAGTGACCTTTGAAGATACGATACCCACAACGCCGGGGTGCCAGTTTGGAGATGAAAAAACGATAATCCTGTTTTCAGTTATCGACGGATCATCCTTTACCATATTGCCAATGTCTCTGACGATCCCTGTTTCAATACTCTGTCTGTTGCTGTTAAGTGTACAAAGCAGTTCTGCCTTTTCCTCAGCTATATCCTCATCCTCTGTCAGGAATAATTCGACAACGTCATCAGGTTTTCCGAGCCTGCCCGAAGCATTAATACGGGGACCTAATCTGAAAGCTATTGCACCTGAATTAAGCTCAGATACCCCTGCCTTTTCGATAAGCTTATTAAGACCGATACGTTCCGTATTTTCAAGAGTGATAAGACCGTTTTTTACTATCCTTCTGTTTTCTCCGGTAAGCGGGACAACATCCGCAACCGTACCGAGTGCCGCAAGATCTGAATAGTTTTCTATTACCCAATAGTTATTATCTTCAAGCGCATATACCAGCATCATGGCAAGACCTGCACCCGAATAATCTCTGTAGGGACCGGTTTCATCAGACCTGTGCGGATCCACAACTGCATCAGCCTTCGGCAGGATATCAAGCGGTTTATGATGATCCGTAACAACGACATCCATACCCAGCTCATAAGCATATTCTATTTCTTTTAAAGCAGTTATGCCGTTATCGACGGTTATAATAAGCTCAACGCCGTCATTTTTCAGCTTCTCAACTGCCTGCATATTCATTCCGTAACCCTCGCTGTAACGATCCGGAATATAATATGTTACATTTGCTGAAATGGAATCAAGATATGAATACAGTATCGAGGTGGATGTTACACCATCGCAGTCATAATCGCCGTAAACGCAGATCTTTTCATAGCTGTCAATTGCCTTCCTTATCCTGTCAACTGCCTTATCCATATCCTTGATATGATATGGGTCGTCAAATTCACCGTCCTCCGAAAAAAAATCCCTGATCTGTTCCTCTTCCGTGATCCCCCTGATCGTCATAAGCATGGCTGTGAATAAAGGGATATCATAAAGCCTGTTGAGTTTTCGGATCATATCTACGTCAAGCTCAGGAAATACCCATTTTTTCATTCAAAAAAAACCACCTTGTCCATCTATAATATTATATCATAACATTTTTTTGTACTATTTTCAATATTTAAATTAAGTATGCATATAATACTTTTATAGCCTTAAATGTATTATAGTGATTTGATAATATTTTTAAACAACAAATAATTCATTTATGTCATTTTATTATGCAAATTATCAATTATTGTTGCTTTAACAACAAATATTAAAATAAAAATATGTTATAATTCTTTCAGACCATTGTTTCACTGCGGAATACGGCAGCCTGAAAAAGCAGATTCCGGGGAAGTCTGAAGTAAGCGGAAACTTCAAAATGCGGTGCTTCGTATCTTAGTTTCCTGTTACCAAAAGAGAGACACAAAAATCTTTCCGCAGAACAAATCTATAATAAACGGAGGAATGAATATGAACAAGTTAAACAGCAGAAAAGCGGCAATCGTCGGATGCGGATTTGTAGGCTCAGCCTCAGCATTTGCGCTTATGGAAAGCAGTCTGTTTTCCGAGATAGTTCTTATTGATGCCGATAAAAACAAGGCTGAAGGCGAGGCTCTTGATATAAGCCACGGTCTTCCTTTTGCAAAGCCTATGCAGATATATGCAGGAGATTACAGCGATATTTCTGATGCCGCTGTTATTATAGTAACAGCAGGCGCAGGTCAGAAACCCGGTGAGACAAGACTTGATCTTGTTAAAAAGAATGTAGGCATCTTTAAATCCGTTATTCCTTCTATCGCTGAGTATAACAAGGACGGAATACTTCTCATTGTTGCCAATCCCGTTGATATCCTCACCTATGCAGCGGCTAAGCTGAGCGGATTCCCGAAGGAAAGGGTTTTCGGTTCGGGAACAGTACTTGATACTGCAAGGCTTAAATATCTTTTAGGAGATCATCTTGATGTTGACAGCCGAAGCGTTCATGCATTTATTATCGGTGAACACGGCGACAGTGAGATAGTTGCATGGAGCAGCGCAAATGTTTCCGGTATCCCAATTAATGATTTCTGTGAAATGAGAGGGCATTTTGATCATCAGTCCTCAATGGACAGAATTGCGGAAAGCGTAAAGAACAGCGCCTATCATATTATCGAAAAGAAAAGAGCGACCTATTACGGAATCGCTATGTCGGTAAAAAGGATCTGCGAAGCTATTGTCAGAGATGAAAAATCCATACTTCCGATCTCAAGCATACAGAATAACAATTACGGCATAGATGATGTTGCTATCAGTATGCCAGCCATTGTAGGTAAAAACGGAGTAGAATCTCTTGTTCCTATCAAGCTTAATGAAAAGGAAATTGAAGCTCTTCAGGCATCCGCCAATACGCTTAAAACAATTGCAAAGGACGTATTATAAAACACAAGAGGGGGCGCCGCCCCCTCTTTAGCTTTTCATATTTTTAACTCTGCGTTCATTGATAACTTTTATTTTCTTACGGATATTCCTTTTTCGGAAAGATAGTCTTTAAGATCGGCAATTGCAATTTCTCCGAAATGGAAAAGTGAAGCCGCAAGTACAGCATCAGCCTTGCCCTTTGTAAATGCGTCATAAAAATGCTGCATATTACCCGCTCCGCCGGACGCTATAACAGGTATCCCCACATTTTCTGAAACAGCCCTTGTAAGCTCAAGATCATAGCCGTTCTTTACGCCGTCGCAGTCCATGCTTGTAAGCAGTATTTCGCCGGCACCTCTTTTTTCAGCCTCTATCGCCCATTTTACGGCATCCTTTCCGGTATTTATACGGCCTCCGTTAATGAACACATCCCAGCCGGTTCCATCGTCTCTTCTTTTGGCGTCAATAGCTGTTACAACGCATTGGCTGCCGAATTTATACGAAGCCTCGTTAATGATCTCCGGTCTGTGTACAGCGGCAGAGTTTACGGAAACCTTATCGGCACCCGCACGGAGAATATCTGTAAAATCCTCGACTGTTCTTATTCCGCCGCCGACGGTAAATGGAATAAATACACAATCCGCTACCTTTCTGACAATATCGGTAATAATATTTCTTGCATCACTTGAAGCTGTTATATCGAGCAGTACAAGCTCATCAGCGCCCTCTTTATCATATATCTTTGCACACTCCACAGGATCACCTGCATCACGGAGATTAACAAAGCTTGTTCCCTTAACTACCCTTCCGTCCTTGACATCAAGACAGGGTATTATTCTTTTTGCATACATTTCTGTCACCTCTTTGTAAGCTCAGCAAAATTCCTGAGTATCTGTAATCCGACCTGACCGCTTTTTTCCGGATGGAACTGTGTAGCATAGATATTATCCTTCTGGACAGAAGCGTCTATCTGCGTACCGTATTCTGTTCTTGCGGAAACTATGGATTCATCCTTTGCTTTCAGGAAATATGAATGTACAAAATATACATAAGGGTTCCCCTCTATTCCCTTGAACAGTCCGTCATGCTTTCTGATATCGAGAGAATTCCAGCCCATATGAGGAATTTTCAGTGTGCCGTCAAGATCCGGTATCCTTGTGATACTGCCCTCAAGAAGTCCGAGTCCCTTTGCCCCGGGACTTTCATCGCTGCTGCCGAAAAGAAGCTGCAGCCCGAGACATATACCTAAAAACGGTTTTCCTGTTGCAATAAACTGATTAACAGCCTCTGTTGCGCCGGAATTATTCATACAATCCATTGCATCCTTGAAGGAACCCACTCCGGGCAAAAGCGCTGCCTCACAATTAAGTATCTCCTCTGTCTTATTTGTTACAAGTGTTTTGCAATCTATGTAATCAAGCGCCTTTACAACACTTTGCAGATTACCCGCACCATAATCAATTACAGCTATCATATTATCACATCCATTTTTATAATAAGGAATATCTAAAACAAGTATTAAAATACCCGTAAGATATCAATATTCTAACATATTTTTTTCTCTAAATCAATACATCCGAAAATATTATAATTGGGAATAAGCTTTCTTAATAAGATTAATACATTCTTGATTTGTCATCCTGAGCGCAGCGAAGGATCTTTTCACTAAACCAAGTACTATCAAATAGATTCATCACAACGCTTAAAATGACAATAGATCCGCCAGAATAATTCATCAGGCAGTGTCCAAATAAAAAAAATTAAAATTCTATAAAAAAATTGTAAAAAACAACCTGAAATATGTTATAATAAAATACATAGATTATTATTCCTGCTATGAAACGGAGGAAACCATTATGTATTTCGATGCATTTTCTGCCGGAGTAGAACCCGGCGGTCTGAGAAATACCAAGGAGATCGGCATACTTATATGCTATATGCTGACCTATATCGGCAAACCGTACCCTATGGATGATATCATTGCAATTATTCAGACAAACGGAATAGCTAATTATTTTGATACAACGGCAGCCGTTTCCGAATTGATAAAATGCAGAAACCTGCAATATATTGACGAAGAAAACAAGATCATTGAAGTTACAGAGGGAGGCAGACTTGTCTCTCAGCAATTAAGCTCCGAGCTTTCTGTATCTGTACGTCAAAAGGCTGTTTCTGCAATACTCAGACTTGCTGAACAAAAACAGATAGAGCAGGAAAATCCTGTCACAATCTCCAAAGCGGAAGGCGGCGGCTTCAATGTCAATCTACGGATTACCGACGGGATAAGAGATCTTATGTCGCTGACGCTTTTTGTTCCCGACAGATCGGAGGCTAATACCGTTAAACGCAAATTCTATAAAAAACCGGAGCGGCTTTATACAATTATGCTTGCAGCTGCTGTCGGAGAAAAAAATATGATCGAAACAGCAATAAAGGAGCTTACAAATGAGTAATACTATCGGAAATATAAATTTTAAGGAAGCAGAGTTTTTTTATAAAAATCCACACGCTCTTGTTGATTACAGCCAGATGCAGAGCTTCAGCCTTATCAAAAGCAGCGTTGAAATTTTTGCCTATTATGGTATAAATGATTTTTCCCCCTCGGATATAAAGGAATTTTTTGAAAAGCTGAACATAGTACAGAAAAAGAACCAGAAAGTATTCATTCCCTCTTCAAAAAAGGTCAGCGGTGTTCTTGACTGCTGCCTTACGCCGCCGGGTGATCATCTGAGCTTTGACGGCAGTATGTACCACATTGAAAAATGGAACAGTGACGGATACAAATATGAGCTGCTCTCTGCCAGACAGCGTGGAATACTATAATAAATTCAAATAAATTCAGCCCTCCCGGAAAACGCTCCCGGGAGGGCTTTATATCAAAGATCAGGCATTAGACTGTGCTGCTATACAGAGATCATACCTCAGGCTCAAGCAGACCATATGTTCCGTTTTTACGCTTATAAACGACATTGATCTCATTTGAATTTGCATTTCTGAACATAAAGAACTCATGTCCTATCATATTCATCTGCAAGATAGCCTCCTCAACACTCAATGGCTTTACGGAAAATGTCTTTGTCTTTACAACAACATAATCCTCATCCTCAAGCTCCTCTCCATCGTCAGCACCTTCATCTGCAAAGAACTGCTCGATGGAATCAGGCTTCATCTTCTTGCTGAGCTTTGTCTTATTCTTTCTTATCTGACCTCCAAGTATATCTACAACAGCGTCAAGAGCATCATTCATCTCAAGCGCTGTACTCTCTGCACGATACAAAATTCCGTTGTCACGGATCGTTACCTCAACAGTCTGACGATTTTTCTCGACAGTTACTGTTACCACAGCTTCTGCATCATCCGAAAAGATCTTCTCAAATTTTCCAAGTTTTTTGTAAACACGCTCCTTGAAATTATCTCTCAAATTCACTTTTCTGCCAATAATGTTGTACCTCATAAGCTAAGCCTCCTCAGGATTTCGTTTGACCTATAAAGCAATCTATAATTGCTTTTGCAAAGGATATACTTTATAAGTTCAACTATATTATAACACTATTAACTAAAAAATGGAATACTTTTTACAAAAATATGTTAAAAATTTATAATAAATTTTACATAACAATTTTATATAAAATAACGATTATTCACCGCCCACAACAATTCTCCCTCCGGCAAAAACAGCTGACGGGGAATTTGTAACGTCAAGCGGGTCGCCTTTATAGATCACAAGGTCGGCGTCCTTGCCTTTTTCTATTGATCCTACCCTGTCGTCTATCCCGCAAATTCTTGCGGGATTTATAGTTACAGCCCTGAGTGCATCCACCCTGCTCATTCCTCCCTTGACAGCAACAGCAGCGCATACAAGAAGCAAATGTACAGGAGTCTCCGGATGATCGGTAATAATCGCCGTACAAACTCCGTTTGAGGACAGTATGCCCGGTGATCTCATTGAAAGGCTTCTCAGTTCGGGTTTGCTCCTGTCAGTCATTATAGGACCTGAGAGAATGCCCTCCGATTCATTTTTTATCGCCTCGCATATCTCATGTCCCTCTGTACCGTGAACAATAACGGCTCTTATATTATATTCCTTTGATATCCTCAAAGCCGTAAAGATATCATCAGCCGTATGTGCGTGAAAATGGGCA
>DEHG01000031.1:18753-18949 GCA_002351795.1 Ruminococcaceae bacterium UBA2806
TTGCTTCTCTGCGGATAAGCGGAAGCATTGCCTCGCATTTTCTGTCATACTCAGGTTCATCATTGTTCTGAGGATCGTTTTCATACATTTCTTTCAGCTTATCATATCTGCGTGCTTTTTCAAGCATCTCCCTGATAAGGGCTGCTACTGCCATCCTTGTTACAGGCGTTTGTTCCTTCTCGTCATATGTGGATTT
>DEHG01000031.1:18961-19265 GCA_002351795.1 Ruminococcaceae bacterium UBA2806
GGATTTTCACCAAGCGCAAATTTGACGGCTATGCCGCTGCGTAGCAGCATATCATCCGCACGTCTTTTCTGACCATATACTCCATAGGTCTTGAATGCTGATATCTGACCTGCAACAGGATTAGTGCTTCCCGGACTTATGACAGCAGTAGTAATACCAGCTCTGAGCGCTTCATCGAAATACGAATTATTGGTATTGATCCCGTCAATTACATTCAGCTCGGGAGTAACGGGATCGCTGTCCTCATTCCCGTCAGTATCCTCAAGACCAACGGAATCACCGAAAAGCCCCAGATGCGTATGGT
>DEHG01000031.1:19311-25065 GCA_002351795.1 Ruminococcaceae bacterium UBA2806
CCAATAAAGCCCGGATACATATCAGCGCCCTGAAAATCCCTGCGGAGAATATTGTATTTCGGCATATTTATCATTTTACCGAAGTCGATTATTTTCCCTTCCTTGATATACATATATCCCTTATCAATGACTTCATTTTTGTCATTCATTGTATGGATCCTGACATTTGTCAGCATAATCTGCTGAATATAATTAAACATCCTTACATTTTCCTTTCAAAAAAATCGGAGAGTCTCATAAGACGCTCCGAATAAAATCACTGTTTAGAAGAATTTCCCCTGCGGGAATATCCGCCTCTTTTGTTTTCCATCCGCTTAAGATCAGACATTTTTTCATCACTTGTCTGCTTAAATTTTGAAAGCATATCCTCAAAGCTGGAAGGTTCGCTCTTTTTAGACGCCTGCCATTCATAATTACCCGGACGTGGTGTATATGGTTTCTGCTGTGTTTTTTGTTTCTGAAAATTAGTGGGTTTCTTTTGCTGTGACAGAGCTTTTTTTATAGATAGACTTATCTTTCCGTCCTCTCCTATAGTAAGCACCTTAACTTTTACCGTCTGACCCTCGGTAAGGAAATCTTTGATATCGCTTACATATGTCGGAGCTACCTCAGATATATGCACCATACCGGTCTTTCCGTCTTCAAGATCAACAAAAGCACCGAATTTTGTTATTCCGGTTACCTTACCTTCAACAATCATTCCAACCTCAAGATTCATACTGAATTTGCTTTCTCCTCTCAATCACCGGCTATGTTTACAAATACAACTTCACCGTTTTTTACATAATCCAGATCCTCACGGGCGATCTTCTCCACATATCCGGAAAAAGCTTTATCATCATTCCTGTCAACAGCGTCTGCAACCTTTTTCAATTCTGCATTTTTCTGTTTCTGAGTAAATATCTTATCTCCTATATGAGTAAGCTCATCTCCGGCGTTCTTAATACGGATCTGCAGGTCAACCATTAAAAACAATGAGTACAGTGTAATGACTATCAATACAATATAAACAAGTATACCCCTGTTATTTTTAATCTTGCGAATACGGTGTGACTTCTTCGCAGATTTTTCTTTCATGATATCACCATCCATACTATAATCAACCGTACCATTATTATACATCATTCCACACTTTCATGCAAGGAAAAATAATATACTTTTTTAATTTTTTTACATTTTATATTTCTCTTACATGAATCATCTAATTATTTGTGACTGTATTTGGTAAATTTAGCAAAAAACGTATAAATTTTATTCTTTATTCTGATACAGAAACTTCCTACAATGCATTTTATTGTCCTGCCAATAAAAAAATAAAGCAATACAAAGCTTATTATTTCCGCAGCAACAACATAGGATCTTATTTTTCCCTCAGTAAGAGATGCAGAGTAGAGAAAATTAATGATAAAAACAGATATCATAAAAATCATATCAATAAAGAATAAACCGAGTTTCCCCGGCGGGAACATCTCTCTTATCACAGAAATAATAAAATACATTATTTCGATAAAAGCCCCTAAAGCAAATGCCCAGAGAAATGCTGTCGTCTGTTGTGCAGTTGTCAGTTCCATAAAGTCCCTACCTGAACAGTTTACTCAGAAAGCCGCCCTTTTCGCCCGGATTATCCTGATAGATAAGGGCGTCCACGCTGCCTTCCATATGAAGCTCGCCCGTTTCCTGGACAAAGCTGTTTATATGAAGACCTTCACCCTCAACATTCAATGTTCCAAGCAGCGTACTCAGAACTATTTTATCCTCGCTGAAACGGGCGACATCCTTTACACCGGTAATATTGAGCTTTTTACGGTTCTCAAGTATCATATTCTGTCTGTTATGCTCCTCCATAAAAAGACCTCCACATTGTTTATACAATAATCTATGCAGAGGTAAGCCTCATTATTCAGTAAAATGTGCTGCCCGAATATGAGTATACTTCATGTGTATATATTCAGCTCTGTATAAACATCATGTTTTAGTGCACAGCTTCTCTGAAAACCTGCATCTCACAGAATTCCATAAAACAGACAAAGACCCCGGACCATTAAAGTCAGCATACAATGCCGGCTTATGATCCGGGGTCATAAAAATCTATGGAGGTGAGGAGAATCGAACTCCTGTCCGAAAGGCGATCCGGTCGGTTTTCTCCGAGCGCAGTCTGTGTACAAGGATTCCCCCCGCTGCGTACCCACAGACAGGTCCGCAGCTTCGGTAGTCTTTAGTTCATGACAGAAGTCAAGACATTCTTCTGTTCACGTTCACCACTAAGTCGACGCCTGTATAAAGCCGTGGTACTCTATATACAAACGCTTGCCAGATTAAGCGGCAAGGGCAACAGGTTTAGTGTTGTCGTTTATTATTTAAAGATTTACGGATTTTATAGCGGTTCCGCAATGCCGCTGCTCGCTTGCCGGCGTTCTCTCCCCCCGTCGAAACCATTGCACCCCCGTATATAACAGCCCGCAGCTTCATCATATTATCATATGCATAAGCTCCGAGCTGAATTATTATCTGTTTCTTTCTTTTACTGCTCTATCTATATCACGCTTTGCCTGTCTCTGAGCCATATCCTCACGCTTGTCATATAGTTTTTTACCCTTGCAAAGACCAAGCTTCATCTTGACCTTCGAGCCTTTGAAGTAAAGCGCAAGCGGAATAAGCGAATGACCGTCCTGCTTGACTATACCAAAAAGTCTGAGTATCTCCTGCTTGTGCATGAGCAGACGGCGTACACGCATAGGATCACGGTTGAAGATATTCCCCTGTTCATAGGGACTGATGTGCATTCCTTTGACCCACAGTTCTCCGTCATCAACAGAACACCATGCATCCTTGAGATTCACTCTGCCCTCTCTCAGGGATTTTACCTCTGTACCGCAAAGCTCTATGCCTGCCTCATATGTTTCAAGAACAAAATAATCGTGGTATGCCTTCTTATTCTGAGCAATTGTATTATCAGGTTGTTTTTTTGCCATAATGACCACCACAAATCACAATTCACATCTGGAATCCAGCGACCTTGACAATGTGACCTCATCTGCATACTGCAGCTCTGCACCGACAGACAGACCATAGCCGAGCCTTGTTACCTTAACTCCGAGCGGCTTCAGAAGCTTTGAAACATAGATGGCCGTAGCTTCTCCGGCAACAGAAGGATCTGTAGCCATGATGACCTCTTTTACACTGCCGTTTTTTACTCGTTCGACAAGAGAATCTATGCCGAGATCAGATGGTTTCAGCCTCATTGACGGCGAAAGCAGACCATGCAGAACATGGTATTTGCAGTTAAGCACACCGCTTCTTTCAAACGATATAATATCCCTCGGCTTTTCGACCACACAGATCACGCTTTCATCCCTGCCCTCATCTGAGCAGATATAGCAGACTTCCTTGTCCGTATAATTGCCGCAGACACTGCAGCGATGAATTTTCTCATGAACCGTCATGATCGACCCGACAAGCTTATCAATTTCCTTATCGTCCATTCCGACAATATGATAGGCTATTCTTTCCGCAGTCTTTCTGCCTACTCCGGGCAAACTGTGTATGCGGTCGGTAAGCTCCTCAAATGAAGGTATCGGTATATATCCCGCCATTATCAGAACAGACCGGGAACGTTAAGACCGCCGGAAATCTTATCCATCGTTTCAGCCTTTTCATCTCTTGCATTGCGGATAGCCTCATTGACAGCCGCAATAACAAGATCGCTGAGCATATCTATATCCTCGGGATCAACAACATCCTTGCTTATCTCAAGAGACTTGATCTCAAGGCTGCCCTTAACAACAGCTGTTACAGCTCCGCCGCCTGCTGTTGCGCTGTATTCCTTTTCATCAAGCTCCTTGCTTGCAGCATCCATTTCCTCCTGCATCTTCTGTGCCTGACGTGCAAGCTGCTGGATATTTGTATTTCCTCCGTTGCTGTAACCCTTTGGTAATCTTGCTTTCATTTTAATGACCTCCGTTAATATTAATATTTTTGTTTTTTATTAGCTTATAAATAAATTGACTTTTGGATACTCAAAAAAGCTTTATTAAGTTTTTCCGGATCCAAGAGTTTTTTATTCTTCCTGAACCTTTACGCCCGCTTTATTCAGATCATTTAAAAAATTCCTGAGCGGATCATCTTTTTTCTGTTCATCAGGATATGAATATCTTCCCAGATTATACTTTTTACCCAAGATCATTTCTATGGTATCTCTTATCCTTCTTCTGAGATCAGCATTTCTGAGCTGTTCAAAGCAGATATCCTTATCGGAATCAACAAGAATATAATCACCGGAAACAAATGCTTTACTGCCGGTAAATCCTGCGGCGATCGTAGGGGAAAACTTTGATATTTCCTCAACGACCTCGCCCCATCTTGACATGGGAACAGCATTTTTCCTTAGCGTTTCCATATCAATATTGACAGGACGCTGTACAGGAGGCGCAGCAGTTTTTGTCACAGTTTTTTTATTCTGTTCAGGCGCAGCAGATCTGAAAGAAGCAACAGCCTTTTCAAGTGCTGCGACCCTGCTTTGCAGTGCAGGATCCGCCGCAGCGCCTGTCTTATCAGGACTGCACAGCTTTATAGCCGTCATTTCCATCTCTATACGTCTGTTAGCTCCTCTGAGCATTTTCTCCTGAGAGTTCTGTAGTATTCCTATTGCCCTGACGATATCCTCAAGCGGAATTTTCATTGCCTGTTCATGTGAACGCTTAAACTCGTCCTCAGACAGTACAATAATATTTCTCGGCTGCTTCATTGTCTTTATAAGCATCAGCTCACGGAAATGACCAATAAGCTCATCGCAAAGCCTTGCCATATCCTTACTGTTTTTATACAATCCGTCAATGATCTCTATAAAAGCGGCACTGTCACCGTCCATGACCTTTTCGGTAATACTGATAAGATGACTTTTATCAGCTAGTCCTGCTGTCTTTCTGACGATTTCCTCTGTTATATGACCATCGCTTCTGCCCATACACTGATCGAGCAGAGACAAAGCGTCTCTCATAGCGCCGTCAGCAATTCCTGCAACAAGCAGCGCTGCCTGACGATCAATTTCAACTCCCTCACTTTCGCAGACAAATGAAAGTCTGTCCGCAATATCCTCAGGTGAGATGCGGTGAAAATCAAATCTCTGACATCTTGAAAGTATTGTTGCGGGGATCTTATGTACCTCGGTAGTTGCAAGAATAAAGAGAACGTGTTCGGGCGGTTCCTCAAGAGTTTTAAGCAGTGCATTGAAAGCACCTATAGAAAGCATATGCACCTCATCAATGATATATACCCTGTATTTTGCATTGGCGGGCGTAAAGTTTGCTTCCTCTCTCAATGTGCGGATATCGTCAACGCCGTTATTGCTCGCAGCGTCTATTTCAACGACATCCATAACGCTTCCGTCATCTATACCCCGGCACATCTCACATTCCCCGCAGGGATCGCCGTTTTTTGGTGAAAGGCAATTGACCGCTTTGGAAAGGATCTTGGAGCAGGTCGTCTTACCGGTTCCCCTTGAGCCTGTAAAAAGATATGCATGGGCAAGGCGGCCGCTTTGTAGTTCATTTCTGAGCGTTTCCGTTACCTGCGGCTGACCGATAACATCGGCAAAAAAACGTGGTCTGTATTTTCTGTATAAAACCCGGTACATTTTTTCACCTTCTTACATAAAAAAACAAGACAGACCGCATGGCGGCGTCATACGCTTGGAGATGCCCACGAACAGACTCACTGTATCGCACAGTTCTGCACGCTTAATGCTGCTCGGTTCCC
>DEHG01000113.1 GCA_002351795.1 Ruminococcaceae bacterium UBA2806
GTTTTTCTTTTGAATCCGATATTTTTTCGATATATGCGGTGTTGCCTTAAGAAAACTCGGTGAAATCAGAATACAATACGGTGAAGAAATCTTTGCAACCATCTCTGAACAGAGCGAAAAATATATTAATGATATCTATACTCGTATGCTGCCTATTATTATAGCCGCGGCGGTCATTATAATGGCAGGGGTTATCGGTTCTATTGCGATTGCAACCGTAAGACAGATAAAAAACTTCGGCATTTTCTTCCTTTGCGGATCCAGTTGGAAAGACTGTACGCGGATTATCACTGCATACCTGACAATTTTTTCCTTTGCTATTGTTCTGACATTGTTTAGTATGGCAGTGATGAAAATTATCAACATGGACTATCTGATGGGTTCTGTATATGAAATGAATAATCTTGCAATAAGCATTGCGGAAATTGCGGTAATGTATCTTTTGGCAATTATTCTTCCGCATAATATCATAAAAACAACTTCACCTGTCGAAACGATAAATGAGAACTGAACATGATTAAGATTTAAAAACTCGCTAAAATATATAACTATAAAAAATCCAACGCATTCACGGCTCTCAAAGACGTTTCTTTGAAGATAGATGACGGCGAGATGGTAGCAATTATAGGAAAACAAGGTGTAGGCAAATCTACGTTACTGCATATCATCGGCTGTATAGATACCTTTGAGAGCGGAACATACACGATTGATGAAACCAATGTGCATAAACTATCGGATAAACAGCTTGCCAGGATACGAAATGAAAAAGTTGGTATCGTCATGCAGGATTTTGCATTGGTAGAGGAATATACTGTACTTGAAAATGTCAGAATACCGCTTTATTTCAGCCATTCAAAAAAATCCGACATGCCAAAGGCACTTGCATTATCGGCATTAAAGCGTGTCGGCATATAGCGGAGCTTGCCAACAAGCCTGTCAATAAACTGTCAGTCGGTCAGAAACAGCGTGTAGCCATTGCAAGAGCAATCGTAAATGACCCGTCCTTTATCCTTGCCGATGAGCCTACGGGGGCATTAGACACCAAGACTTCCGGCGAGATCATGGCGCTTTTCAAGTCGCTGAACGATGAGGGAAAGACCGTTATCATTATCACCCATGATCCGACTGTAGCAGATATTTGTCAACGGAAGATTGAAATTTCCGACGGAAGGATCATCTGACCAATCTGATAGAATCTAAGCATGATAAAGTGAGGATCCCTTGTCTGTCCCATAGACCTCTTCCCCATCAGCCGAAGGAAAAGCTGCAAATTCGGACAAACCAAAAAAATTGACCCCTGAGGGTCAATTTTTTTTGAGGAACTTTTCAAAAAGGTCTGAAAACCATTGCTCAAAACTGCCGCCTTTTTCAGGGAACGGATACTCAGTCCTGCCTGTTCACGTTCTGCTGAACAGAAGGAAGTACACCAAGCACTACAAGGAAAATGTACTCCATTCTGTTCCGATCAGATTCATGGCACTTAGCCTTTTGAAAGTCTGGACAGTATATCCTTTTTCAGCGTCACAGTATCTATCTTTCCTGAGCCTAAGAGCGGAAAGTCCTTATATTCGACAAAATAGGCAGGTATTTTGAATTTGGCAAGTTTTTGTGAAAGCTCGCTGCGAATTTTCTCCTCGTCAAAAGCAAAGCCCTCCTGCATTTTTATGCAAGCACCAACCTCTTCACCGAAGAAGTCACTGGGAACGCCGAACACCTTCACCATATTCACACCATCAAGCGAGCTGATAACAGACTCTACCTCACCCGGCATGATATTTTCACCGCCACGGATAATCAACTCCTTCAAGCGGCCTGACAAGCACAAATAGCCTTCCTCGGTCAGATAGCCCAGATCGCCTGTATGAAGCCAACCGTCTTCATCAATCGACTGGTCATCCGGACTGAGCTTATAATACCCCATCATCAGGTTGTAGCCTTGAACCAGAATCTCGCCTTGTTCTCTCAAGCGACACTCCTTTTTCGTAACATAATCCTGTATTTTGATTTCGATATTCGGAAAAGGCTTGCCGACCGTATACAACAAATGCTCGTCTGTATCACCATAATCGGAAGCTGAAACAGGCGCCATTTCGCTTAACCCATATGAAGAAATAAAATGCTCGTTCGGGAGCTTCTCACGGAACATCTGTATCTGGGATACTGTTGCGGCTGCACCCGAAAGAATAGTACATCTCAGAGTGCTGCATCTTGGAGGATCAAAGCTCTTGTTATTGACCAGTGCGATCATCATCGTCGGTACGGAATGGAAGATCGTGCAGCGTTCCTTTTCAATCAGATTAAGCAGCGTATCGGTGCGTATATCTTTTGGAAGGCAGATCAGACAATCTGCCAGAAAGTTTGCGAACAAGCCTGCTACAAGACCGAATATATGGAACATGGGAAGTATCAGACAGTTTCTATCGCTGCTGTTCAGCGTCTGATTCTTTCTGCTTGACACAGCCGCATTCAGAATATTATAGGAAGACAGTATCACACCCTTTGGTTTGCCAGTGGAGCCTGAGGTGAAGATCACTGTGCATGGGGTGTCTGCATCAACTGTCTGACCAAATTTATCTTTCATTGACTCGTATTCGTCATAACGCTGTTTCAGATCAATGCTCTTCTTTATGCTGTATGTGAATTTAACGGTGCTTCCTTCGGCATTTTTTACCTCATTCAGAAAAGCTTCTTCATCCTGGGCAGCAGGCATTTCTCCGTAGCATAGGTGTGTCACATCTGCGATCGAAGCGACCTTAGCGGTTTCGTGTGGGAACAGACCAAAGTTAAACAACATCGCCATTGCACCAAGCTTCTGGATCGCAAAGAAAGTAATGATCCAGTTAATCGAATTGGCAGATATCAATCCCACGTGCGTTCCTTTTTTAACACCAAGCTTAGCAAGGTCATCTGCTACAAGCTGGGAGCATTTATCAATATCACTCCATGTGTAACTATCCGTATCGGTTTTTACAACAACTCTTCCGCTCTCTGTCTGAACTTTCTTTTCAAGAAAGGATTTGAAGGAAAGCGTCATATATGCTGCATCGTGGTCTTTGGCAATTTCAACAGGAATGATCGCATCAAACCCCGTCATTTCAAAGACCTCGTACACATTTTCCTGAACATTGATAATCGTCATCCTGTCTCCAGGGTATTGCTTGCGACAAACAAGCAACTCCCGTAGTCCTGCTGAAGATACATAGTTAACATCGGTAAAATCAAAAATAAGCTTTTCTGCATTCTGGGGAATCTGTTTCATCTCTTCCCGAAATTGGGAAGATGTTTCGGTGTCGAGTCGTCCCGACACCTTTAAAGTTACTACATTTTCAGAGATTATACTTGTTACAGTCATATTACTTCCTCCTGTTACAGATTAAACAAACTCTTTTTCATATCCTCAGCAATCTTCTTGTATAGTTCCTCGCTGTACTTGTTGAGATCATAACGAAGCTCTATCACAAGGTCATTGTTCTCCATAAAGAATCTATGACCGAGTCTGATGCTTTCATCATAGACCTCCTTGATATCCAGCAGCACCGGGTCGGTGAGAATAAACATATCAGAAGTAATACCGTCGTTTATTTTGATCTCTCTTCCTGCCGCCTGCCTGATCAGCCCTGAGGTAACATACTGATAATCCTGTATTCTGTGCATATCCCCGGAAAAGTCAGCAAGAGTGGCATTTTTCTTAAATCTGACGGGAACACCCACTGTAATATATCCAACAATTTCGTTGCTTGCAGGCACTTCATCACTACGGCCTGAAAACAGCGACAGAACTGTGTACTCTTCACCGTCTGACGCATTCACAGCCGCCTGACCGTAGGCATACATCACAGCCTCGCTGATAGTCACCTGCCTGCTGTTTAACTGCGCCTGTATTGCGGAAAGCTTATCCTTTTCCACCACGATTCTCTCTGTGCCGACCCTTACAGCTCCCTCGGCGGTCTTGCCATGAGGGATCACTGTATCCTTCACACCTTTCAAGTACTCCTCAAAAAATGCCTTAGCCTCACTCATATCACTGTGCTTTCCGGCAAGCCACTTCTTGTAAGCAAAATAATTGTCCCTGCGGATATTCTCGGAATCGTTAAGAAGATTACGGATAATGATATTGAGAACACTGATTCCATCTGCAATCGCATGCGATATTCTCATAAGAACAACACATTTGTCGGCGTCTGTTTTCAAGCAGACAAAACTGCAAAGACTGTCTTTCCTGCTGTTTATCTCATTCCAGCAAGTTGCGCATACCTTCTCCTGTTCCTCGGCACTCATGCTGCTGATATCCTTATAATCAATATCAGGCTCCTGATCCTTGAGAATATAGTGCCACAGGCCGCCCTCTTCTGTACGGAACTCTGATCTGAGTACGGGGTGTGCCTTGTAAAGCCTGTCAATGACAGACCTGAAATCCGTCTCGCTCCAGTTCTTTTTCAAAGTAAACTGATACCGTATCCAGTAGTTGAGCGTTTCTCTGAATGTCTCCGAAAGGAAATAGTAGAACATTTCATTTTCCTCGGCGGGATACTTTGCCTCATCCATCTCATTGATCGTCCCGTTATCCACCACATCGTCGGCATTTTCTTCAACAGGCTTCAAAAAGTCAACCATCTTTTCAATTGTTGGAGCAGCGTAAAGCTCCTTGAGCGTTAAGCGATAGCCGTTATCATAGAGATAAGAGATAAATGTCATGCCGCCCAGCGAATCTCCACCGAGGGAGAAGAAATTGTCCTCCTTGCGCACGTCTTTGAATCCAAGGATCTCCTCAACGCCCCGGCAGATGATATTCAGCCGTTCGTCATCATATACAATACTTTCTCTCGCTTCCACTGTACGAACAGCTCTTTCCGGCTCCTTTAATGCAGAGTAATCGGTCTTTCCTCTGTCATTTGCAGGAAGCTTCTCCATCCACACAAAAAGTGTAGGAATCATTGCACGGGTCAGGTTCTTGAGAAGCTGCTCTCTGATTTCCTGTTCGTCAACGGGTTTATCGGCAGCATAGAAAGCGCAGGCGTAATCCTCATCGTTTCTTGTAAACACCTTTACCGCAGCATTTCTGATACCCGGACATTCTTCCATGCGCTTCTCCACCTCATTGAGATCCACTCTTGAGCCGTGGAGCTTGACCATCTTATTATTTCGTCCGCAGTGAATCAATCTGCCCATATCGTCCTGGTAGCCAAGGTCGCCCGACTTGTAGCAGTAAAGACCGTCCTCAAGAAAGAAACGAGCCTTGTCCTCGTCGCTTGCCGATACATAGCCTGATGAAACCCGTACGCCTCTGATATGGATCTCGCCCTTTTCGTGGGCGGGTAGTATCTTTCCTTCCTCATCTCGTATGGTAATAAATACATCCTTCATTCCCTTTCCGCAGGTTACGGGCTGACCGGGTCTGATGGTTTCTATGGCAAAACCGAAACCACACTCTGTACAGCCGAGAAGATTCAGGAAAACAAGGCTGTCAGGATACAGCCCGGTAATCCTGTCCGCAAGTCTCTGATTCAGCTTTTCACCCGCAGTAACCAGAAGACGGCAATTTTTCATCGCATTCCTGAACTGCTCGTTGAACAGATAGTTCTGTATAATGGATGGGGTAGTCATAATGCAAAATGCAGCTTCCTTACTCATGCGTTTCGCAAGAAGCGAACTGAGGGCCTTCTCCTCCTCGGTGATAACAATGAGCTTCTTACCATAAAGCACAGCCTGGAACATGGGCATAGAGCCATAGATAAAGCCTATGTCATTAATGGCAAAAATGGAATCTGTTGTTTCGCACGCAGTGATAGAAATCAGGTTTTCATCCTCAGGCACTGCACCATTTGCAAGATTAATGTGCGTGAGCATGATCCCCTTAGGTACGCCCGTTGAACCGGATGTATAGTATAATGCTGCCGGGTCTTGCTCCATAGCTGTTCTGAAGGGTTCATGATCGGGGGTATAGTGATCCTCGGCAATCAGCTCGCCAAAATTATCGTCGGTAATGGATAGGACTGCCTTGCTTTCTTCTTTGATAAAGTTTTTACGGTTATCAGGGTAGTTTGTACTTACAATAACATAAGTCATACCTGCTCTGATAATTCCCATAATTGCCATTACCATGCGGTCTGTCTGCTTCATGCAAACGATAACAGCTTCATTATTTCTGCCAAAACGCTCTGTCAGATTAAATGCGATAACATCGGTGATATGATCAAACTGACGAAAACTGTATGTCCGGTTTTCACAGGCAAGGGCCATCTCGTCTGATGCTTTCACCCCTGACTGTAATAAGCTTTGAAGTGTCATATTCATTCTCCTCCTGAAAAATCATGCTCTATGTTTGTATTTCTTTTATTTTGTCCGCAAGGACATAATCCGAACCGATATAGCCGCAGTCCTTATACTCTGCGGCTATGCCGATCTGCTCAAATCTGTGGGCAACGGCTTTAACCACTTTGTCGGTTTTAAATTTCTGTGTAAAACGAAGTCTTAGAACACCTCCATAAGAGCCCAGATTCACAAACACTCCGCCTGTGGGCATATAAGGCTCCATGTTCACGCCGCTGGAAACACTTTGCAGCGAATGGGGAAGATCCAGTATGCCGGGGTATGTTAATCCGTAGGTCACAGGTCTGTTAAGGCTGTCCGTTTGCTTTGTGACCTCCTCTGCAATTTCCTTGATAGATTTACCGCTTTTCTCACAGGCAATGATACCATCCCGTTTCCTATGGATTGTAAGGCTGAAATTCTCCCTTTTGGTCTGCAGCTTCATGCTTTGTTTCAAAGCACGGCAAAGCCCTTCAAAGTCTTCATTGATCTCATCACGAGTACACTCCAGTATCAGGCTGTCAGAGAAATTCACCGTTGTCTTTGTACCATACAGCGGACGGAGATTGACGGGTATTTTTGCAACGATCGGACGGTCATCATCCGGGTAAAGGTCAGCCAAAGCACCGGATATCACCGCTGTCATCAGCGGTATAAAGGATACCTCCATCTGGTGGGTCTTGTCGATAAACTGCTGCAGCGAAAGCTCCAGCTCATAACATTTAAGCTCCTTACACTCCGGCGGAAGCTTTTCTTCTGTTATCTTCAAAGCCCCCCTTGATTTGTAAACGAATGACGGCACGGCGGAAATATCACCGTATTTCGTATAGGGATCTGTGCGGTCCAGTTCATCCATCGAATCGTAATCATCGGAATTTACCCTAACAGGAAACTCCGGTGTAACATCACAACCCATGAGCCTCCCATACTCATAAATCACCGTACAGATCAGCGACCAGTTGCCTACAAAATCCGACAGCCCATGATAATACGATATGACAATATCCTTCTCTCCGTAGAGGATACACCAAAGATGACCGTTTGTCTCGTCTGCGCCAAGTATGTGCGGCGTTCCGTCATCGGGAAATACCGCAACCTCGCTGAAATTCTCTTCATAATAAAGTTTGTTGTCCTTTATGACAGGTCTTACGGCGTATTCGGGAAATTTCTTTATTGCACTCGCAGCAGCCTGTCTGAGCATAGAAACATTTACGCTTTCGTTGAGGTAAACTCTCATTCTGAAATTATAGGTAGCAGTCTCTCCTGAACCGTTATAATAAAACACCTTGTCAGAATATCCCATTTCACGCATATCGAATTCTGCCATTTACTCTTCCTCGCTTTCAAACTGACTATTATAAAGCTCGTAATAGAAGCCTTGCTTTTGCAGCAGCTCCTGGTGCGTTCCCGATTCCACAATGTCGCCATCCTTCATTACAAAGATAACATCGGCATTTTTGATCGTGGACAATCTGTGGGCAATCACGAACGAGGTTCTGCCCTTGACAAGCTCGTCCACTGCGGACTGCACGATCTTCTCCATTCTGGTATCAATATTGGAGGTTGCCTCATCCAACACAAGTATCGGAGCATTTTTTGCCATAGCACGGGCAATCGTAACAAGCTGCTTCTGACCTGCCGAAATGCTGGTGCCTTCATCAAGCACCGTATCAGCACCGTCAGGAAGCAGACTGACAAAATGCTCCAGTCCTGCAAGCCTGATGATCTCATGGATCTTTTCATCCGAAAGGTCTTGATTGACATAACGGATATTATCCCTTATACTCCCCTTAAAGGTCCATACATCCTGCGGCACAATACCGATTTTACTGCGGAGCTCCTCCTTCGGGACCCTGGAAATATCAACACCGTCAATGGTTATCGTTCCGGAATTGGTTTCATAGTACCCCAGAAGCAGATTGATCAGCGTACTTTTTCCGGCACCTGTGGGACCGACAATGGCAACCTTTGCCCCCGGCTTTACCACAGCGTTAAAATCATGGATCACGATCGTATCGGGCACATAGCCAAAGCTGATATTCTTGAATTCTACCGCTCCCGTGATTTTCTCAGGGAAGGCAACCTCACCAGCATCAGCGTCTGTCATTTCTTCCTCGTTCAAAAATCCGAATATTCTTCCGCTTGCTGCAGCAGCAGGCTGCAGCTGCGAAAGCGAGCCGGCAAGAAGTGCCAGCGGTGTTGAAAACTGACGAACATACAGTATGAATGCGATTACGGATGAGATCGTAACACCGGGACTATTGGCAAAAATAAGATACGCACCTATAACACAAACCGTAACATATCCAAGGTTGCCGGAAAAGTTCATCAAAGGAGACATCAGTCCGTTGGCAAACTGTGCCCGCATATTGTCACGGAACATTTCATCGTTTTTCTTGTGAAAGCTCTCTCTGACATCATTCTCCGCATTAAATGCCTTGATAACGACAAATCCGTTGAGGCTTTCCGATACATCCCCGTTTATCTCCCCTAATACTTCCTGCTGTCTTTTAATGTATGGCTGTGTTTTTGCCATAACGACGCCCATCATGACCATGCCCAGCAAGGTAGCCACAACAGAGCCTATTGCCATGATCCAGTTGGTAACAAACATCAGCACCAGGCAGCCGATGAGTGTAACGCCTGACAGGATCGGGGCGATCGCACCATTAACAAGTGCCTGATTCAGCGTGTTGACATCGTTAGTAAGAATACTTAAAATATCGCCGTTCTGATGAATATCAAAGAAGTGCAGCGGAAGGCGGTCTACCTTGTCATCCAGAGATTTTCGCAGGCTGCCCGTAAATTTCTTTGAAACGCCAACCATAAGGCGATTTTGAATATCCGCAAAAATGTATCCGCCGATTATCAGCAATAGGCATATGATCCCGTATTTTAGTATTGCATCAAAATCTATATTTTCAAAAACATCTTTTCCGATTACATCTGACATACCGCTGATAACAGCCGGTACAGATACATTCATGACCGCCGAAAGGATTCCTGCGATCACCGCCGCCGCAATCGCTTTTTTATGAGGAAGGATATAGCTTGAGAGCTTGATTTTTTTATCCATATGATTTCATCTCCTCCTCGGAAAGCTGTGTAGCAGCGATTTCTCTGTATATCGTACAGCTTTTTATAAGGTCATTGTGTTTACCATGTGCCGCTATCCTTCCGTCATCTATTACGATTATCTTATCCGCATTCTTGATCGTACCGATTCTCTGAGCTACGATGATCATGGCAGCGTCCTTTGCATCCTGCCTGAGCTTCTTTCTCAGAGCAGAATCTGTCTTAAAATCGAGTGCAGAGAAGGAATCGTCAAACAAATATATCTCAGGATCACGACACACGGCACGGGAAATCGAAAGCCGCTGCTTCTGACCGCCTGAGAAGTTTCTTCCGCCCTCGCTTACACGATGCGAATATCCGCCTTCCTTTTTCCTGATAAACTCATCCGCCATACCGATTCCTGCGGCTCTCTGAATATCGACTACCGCAGAGGCAAGCCTTCCGTTGTCGCCGTAATCAATATTACTCGATATCGTACCGGAGAAAAGGACACTCTTCTGAGGAATGTAGCCAATGATATTTCTCAAATCCTCAAGCCTGTAATCCTTAACATTTCTCCCTTTAACCAGTATCTCGCCCTCGTTCACATCGTACATTCTCGGTATAAGATTCAGTAAGGTGGTTTTACCGCTTCCGGTTGCACCGATAATCGCTACCGTCTCGCCTTTCTTCACATCGAAAGAGACCTTTTCAAGCATATTACCGTTGGCGCCGGGATAAGCAAAGGAAACATCCTTAAACGAAACAATAAAGTCATCAGCTTTTTCCGTCTGCTGAGAATCACCGTCTACGATCGAGCACTGCGTATTGAGCACCTCCGCTATACGCTTACCGCTGGCCATCGCCTTCACAATGGAGAGATATGCCTGAACAAGGCTTACAAACGCAGCCATTACGATCAGTGCGTAGGACGAGAATGTAACCAGATCGGAGAACAGACCCAGCTTTTCTCCTGCCGCAGCATTTTGGATCACAAATGCACCCACAATATACACGCTTACATTAAAGAAATTCATCATGGAGTTTGAAAAGGCACTCAAAAATGTAAAAGAGTAAGTCGATTTTTTTACGGTATCGTTCAGCTCATCACTTGCTTGCTGAAAACGCTTGGAGTGAAAAAGCTTGGCATTGAATGCCTGGATCACCTGGATCCCACGAAGATGTTCCTGGTCAAAGTAGGTAAGATCATCGGTCTGATACTGCTGCTTTGTCATAAGCGGCATAACTCTTTTCAAAACGATCATGCTCACGACCATGATAAAGAGCATGATCAAGCCCATGGTGATAGTCCAGAATATATTCTTTCCTGCGATCTTCATGAATGCCAGCAACGCACTCAAGGGGGCTTTGAAGGCGATAACGAGCACAATAACAAGTACGTTTTGTATTTGAGTGACATCATTTGTACATCTTGTGATCAGGCTGGCTGTACCAAAGGAGTTTATCTCGAACAGAGAAAAGCTCATCACCTTGTCAAATACCTGATTGCGTATCCTCTTGGCAATCAGGCCCGATATCATGGCTGCACCATAAGCGCCGAGAATTCCGATGATTAAGCTCAACAGTGAAAAGCCGAGCATCAATGAACCTTCTCTGACAACATCCCCTATAACAACGGTATCCATTTGCAGGATACTTGTCAGATTCGCCATGAAATCCGGTATGGTAACATCCAGGATGACCTGTGCGATCCCGGAGAAAACGACAAGCAGAAAAATCAGCCATTCTTTTCCTTTTAAGTTTTTAACTATCATAACATGATAACCTCACTTAATCCCTTTCAAAATATACAGGATCCACATTGACACAGCCTGAATAAAGCGTTTCCGTTTTGCTTATTTCAAGTCCCTGTCGTTTCAATGATGCAATCAAGGCTTTGGCAAAGGATTCATCCTCGCTGCTTTGTGTCAGAATCAGCCGGCTTTTATCCTTTTCAACATCCATTGCCAGCATCGGAAAATAATCGGTATTTACCTGATAGGTGTTGAATGACACGATATGCTTTTCAATATCCCCAGGGATATAAATTTTTCCAATATTGGTAAAAAGCAGGGTGCAGCGATCTTTACCTGCCCAGCTGTTTCTTTTACGCTGCTCTTTATAGGCATTTGCATCATTAAGATCAAAAGCGTCGAAGAGCGTTGAAAGTGAGGTCAAAGCCTTAAAGGAACCCAACTGGTAGTCCTTTTGCCTTTTCGCTTCAAGCTGAGCTTTTATTCCTGAGATTTGTTTATCGAAGGTACACTGCTGTAATTCTGTGTCGTCTATCTGCATACTTCCACAGAAATTCATCACACCTCTGCCGCCAAGGGTCCCCCTGAGATCAACAGGGAGCAACAAATTGACATTTCCATTCTCAGACGGGATATGGTCGTGTACAGCTTCAAAAAGCACCGCCGACAAAAAGACAGCCGGAGTAGTTCCGAAACTCTTTACTGTTTTTTTCATCTCCGAAAGATCGGTCTTCATAACAATCATTTTGTTTTGTTGTGTAGTAAGGTACTCCCTGGCTCCGGCGATGTTCAAAACGCTGTCGGGACGGCTGGAGTTTATCGTGCTGCCGGTAAATGCTTCGGCATAATCATCCAGCGGGCACAGCTCTGCCTCATCAGGCTTTAAGTCTGCACCTAAAAGTCCCTCATCATCTATGCTGCCATACTGGGCTTCCAGATAGTAATAAAGCAGCAGCTGACAAATCAGCATCATGCCTCTTCCATCGGAGAGGCTGTGACCTATCCGCAGCCAGATCTCATGCTCTTTGAATGACACATAGAACAAATAGCCCTGTGTGTCCTTGCTGCCAAGGAAGCGCTGGCTGCCATCATCATGATAAACAGGCTTCCCGACAGCATCGGCATACGCATTCAATCTCCCCTCTTTTGTGATGTATGGTTTCAGGGAAAGCCACGGCAATCTTTGAAGGAGCCGTTCCACTGCATAATGCAGCTTTTCCTCCTCTATTTCTGCATCCAGCACAAAACGAAAGGCTTCAACGGCACTTTTTACACCGCCCGCATATATGTAGTATTTATAATAGAAATCAGGCTTTAATTCTCTTTTCATCTTACATAGAGGTACGGCTCTACCGTATCCGATGTTTCCCTCCCTTCATCAAAAAGCTCTGCTTCAATGCCATAGTTCACTAACTTTTCTCTGATATTCTCCACAAGCAGCCTGTCGTCACTATTCTGAAACCAGTTTATGCAGCCGGTGTTTCCGAATGCTGTAATGCAGGCAATGGGAGAATCCTCGATCAAAGGCAGTGTTACCGAAACATCCATGATTTGTCCCATGGCATACTCCGGGAATTTAAGCAAACCGACATTGGTCAGAAGATAGGTTTTTTGCTTTCGGGCAACCTCTACCGTCTTTCTTTGAAGCATTTCAACGGTTTTTCTGTCGGAAAGCGGTACTTTCATAACATCCTCTATCATATCACCGTAGGAAAGCACCGCCGAAATCAGGTTATCGGGGCTGATCTGCTCAGAGAGAAATTTTTTCTGCCGAATAACTCTCTCCTCAAACGGAAGCTCCGTATCCCCATGAAAGCAGGGCAGATCGGCATTTACAGTGAAATTGCTCTGTGCATCGCTGTCAAGAATACGTCGCATATCCACGGGAACACTTGCCGTGATAATATCCTCGCCCGTGTTGTAAAGTGAAGAAATACTCTCACCAATCAGAGCCGAAAGGAAAGAGGTCGGTGAACCGTTCATCCCTTTCACCCTGGAAAGAAATGCATCAAGCGGATACTTTATGCGAAAGACATGAAACTCCGGCGTTCCTGTCAGAGGAGTATCACCGGGAAGAACAAAAACATTTTTCTTTTGATATCTGTTTGGCGAAAGCTTTCCCTTGAAGGAAAGGCACTTTTCATAGAGTGTTTCCTCTGCGTTTCCGTTTGGTGTATCGTTTGTGCTGAAATCGTCCTTCACCAAGCCAACAAGGCTCAGATACCGCAGCAGCACATCTGTTGCAAACCTATTGATCGATCTTACATCCCCGAAGCCATGAAAAGCTGTTATTTCTATCCTATTGCCGTCGGCTCTCACAGCAAACATATAACCGTTTGTATCAGCAGTTCCGAGGTTTTTATGCTCTTCATTCAAAGAATATACAGTGCAAGGCTCCGTATTTTCCAAAAAGGTAATATCACCTTCAGGAGAAACGATCGGGGTAAGCTTTAAAAACGGAAACTGAGGCAAGGTGATGTTGACCGCTTGTGCAAGTCTGTCCTTATTGATAGTATCAGAAAGTGTATAGCGGATCATGATACTGCCGCACTTTTTCCCTGTATATGCATAAAAGTAAAACTTGTTTATTCTTCCGATATTCACAACGCTCTCACTCCTAATCTTGTTTTATAATACAGAAACTAAGGAAGTACTAATTAAATCCAGTGCTCATATCGCGCCGTCAGATTGTATCAAATGAGCGCTGTAAACCTATCGTTTTTCAAGCAAATTTGGTGCAAAATGGCAGAAAAAATGCAAGCGCGATGAGTGATGAGCCGTTAGGCGTGATTTATTCAGTGCTTCCCTAAATCTCGATCACTGCTCCCTGACCATATTTCTCAACCATTTTCTCCCAGAAAGCGTATGTGTTCATATCGCCGGCACTTTTATCCGGAGCAGGAAGCGGATCGTGTGCATCAAAAAACAGTTTCTTGATATATGCTGAACCGGCACCGAACAACTCCCTGAATACTGTATCAACCTCAGCACTTTTCTCTGCGGCTTCTCTTCCCAGCTTCTTGTATGCCGGGGTCACATAATTCTTATCAAGGCTACTGGTGCATTTTTCAAGCACTATGTCAATATATTCAGGATTATCTGCGACAAAGTCACTGGTTTCGAGGACAGCTCTCATACATTCCGATATCCTGAACAGCGTCCTCAGCGTTTTTGCAAGAAAAGCAGGCGTTACCTTGCCTCTTGAAAGTGACTCGATCTCGTTGCGATAGATGTAATAAAATCCCTTCATTTTAACATACTTATCGGCGTGCAGCAGGCAATTCAGGCAGAAGTTCTTATCCTCCGAAAGGCTCAGATTCTTAAAGAATATTTCATGTTCAAGCAGAAATTCCCGTCTGAACAGCTTACTCCATACATTCCAGTGATAAAAATGTGCAAGCCAATTATCAAGACGCTGCTTCATATCGTTTGTGATCAGCGTTGGGCTATCGAACACCTCTCTATCGAGCTGCATTTTTATGAGTTCGTCATCCGGAAGGGTAGTCAGATCCATGGGCATATTTTTGGTAAATGTGACAAATGCACCGGAAACATGAAGCACATCTGCATTGAATTTTTCGGCTGCCGCAGCCATCTCCTCAAGTGCCGTCAAAACATAGCTGTCATCCGCATCGACAAACGCTATATATTTGCCCTTAGCCCGCTTTATACCCGTGTTGCGTGCTTTGCCGGGACCGCCGTTTTTTTCCTGCCTTATGACAGTTACCCTGTTATCGTCTCTAAAAGCATTGACACACTTTTCGTAAGTATCATCCGGCGAGCAGTCATCTACCAGTATAATTTCGGTTTCTTTGAGCGTCTGACGGCAGAGAGCACCAACACATTCTACGATAAATGAAGATGCCTTGTACATTGGAATAACAATTGATACCATTATCTCACTCATTTTATTCTGACTCCTTTGCGAGGTGCTCCTCCAGCTTTTTCTCCCAATATTCGTATGTGTCGTACATATCAAGGTTGTCGGCAACGGGCGGAAGTCTGTCCATATTGCGATACCATAGATCGGAAACATAATCCGCCTGAAGTCCGAAGAAGTCTTCCCATACAGCTCTTACAAGGGGATCCTGTTCAACCGTTTCCCTACCGAGCTTCTGGTAGGCAGGACCTACATACATGGTTTCACCTACCGCTGTAAGCACTTTCATGGTTTTCGTTATATATTCCGGATGCTCCTTGAAATAATCAACACTGTTAAAGCATTTCGGTATCTCAATATTTGTCTGAAGCATTACTCTCAGCAGCTTAGCAACAAAAGCTGTGTTTCTTTTACCACGTGATGTACTCTCATTCGTAATTCTGTAAATGATAAAATTGCCGGGCATCTGAACATAAGTTTTCGCTGTCAGCAGTGCCTTGAGTGAATAAATGATATCCTCCATCATTTTCATTTTCGGGAATACGATCTCATTATCAATCAGAAATTCTCTTCTGAACAGTTTCCCCCACACATTGCCCTGATACATATGCATCAGCCAGCCATCCATACGCTTCCCGATATCCGAGCTCAGCACGACCGTTTCCGTGGGTGCGTTCTTATCCTGTGTAGTGGGACACAATCTGTTTTCCGGAAGAGACATAAGATCATCGGGCATAGACTTTGCCACCGGTATGAGTATTCCCGTTGTATGAACAACATCGGCGTTGTATTTCTTTGCTTCGGCATACATACATTCGAGAGCATCCGGCATAATACCATCGTCGCTGTCAAGAAATGTGATATACTCACCCACTGCAAGAGAAATACCAAGGGTTCTCGCCTCTCCGGGGCCTCCGTTTTTTTCTGCGAGAACGATCCTGACCCTTGGCTCATCCCTGTACAGTTCCTTACAATACGCATAGGTATCATCTGTCGATTTGTCATCTACAACAATAATCTCTATTTCTTTCAATGTCTGTGCCAGAAGGCTGTTGATGCTGTAGCTAACCAGTTTTTTAGCATTATACATAGGCATAATGACCGATACTTTGATATTACTCATAAGTCCTCCTTTTCATCCGCTAACCATTATTTTCCCTAATATTATACCATAGCTCGGAGTAAAAAACAAGCTGTACGCGGGAGTTTGACAGCACAAT
>DEHG01000017.1:0-209 GCA_002351795.1 Ruminococcaceae bacterium UBA2806
AAAAGATAGAACCTGTACAGGCTTACCGTCCGGGCGAAACAGTAGCATATTCAAACTACGGTGCAGCGCTTGCGGGTTATGTTATCCAATGTGTAAGCGGAATGGACTATGCCGACTACGTTAAAAAGAATATTTTTGATCGTCTGGGATTGGAACATACGGCTATAAGACCTGATCTCTCCGATAATCAGTGGGTGGCCGGACAAAGG
>DEHG01000017.1:297-9408 GCA_002351795.1 Ruminococcaceae bacterium UBA2806
TGACCCTTTGAACGAATGCAGAAGATATATACATCTTTATCCAGCAGGAAGCGCCTGCGGAACTATATCGGATCTTGCTGTTTTTGCAAGGGCGCTTCTGCACGAAAGCAAGGGATGTCCGCTGTTTGATAAGGACGATACCCTGACTCAGATGCTTGAACCGTCAATGTACTATTCCGACGGCAGCACCGCACGTTTCCGTCATGGTCTTATGTGTGAAACAGGCGCTATCTATTACACAGGTCACGGCGGTAATACAGAAGGCTTTACATCTTCACTACAGCTTGACATATTCAACCGCACAGGCTTTGTAATGATGACAAACAAACAAATGGACAGGATCTACGAAAAGGCGCTCAAAGAAGAGCTTTACGGTCCCCTGAATACAGAATTAGTTGAGTCTTCCATAACTCAAAAATATGAATTTGCAGGAAACTATATTATTACAGGCGGTACCTTTGCCACAGGCAGCTACAGCATTTATAATATTGTGCTGGATAATTTCAATGTCAGTTCCACGGGTCAGGGTTATACAGGAAGCAACGGTGTAACAGAGATAAAACAGATATCAGATAACTCTGCTTTATTCAAGCTCGTTACAGGAAAAGACGACGTTTACTATCTCCGTAAGGACAGCAGCGGAAATTTCACAGGCTTTTCAAACAGCTCCTTTGATTTTATAAAGATAAGCGACAGCGAATATTACTCAGGCTGGGCTGTGATATATGCTATGTTTGCGGCTTTGCTGTTTATGGTGATAATGACTTTTGTACATATCATCAGGCTAAAAAAATTCAAGGGTGAACCGCTATTCGGTTTCAGGATCACCGAGCTGCTCATGGGCGTAGCTTCCATAGGAATTACTGCGGGTACAGTTCTGCTGTTTTCTTCCGACCCCTTCGATATCCCGGCAAGAGCAGTATTCTGCATTATGATAACTGTTTTCACAGCACTTCTGATCGTTATAAATATTGCGGCGATCATCAGAAAGCTGAAATCAGGCTTCAGCATTATGCTGCTCATAGAAACCATCTGCACAGCACTTATAACAACAGGAGTTATATATTGGAAGCTTTTTCAGTTCTGGGGTATCTGATCCAATGAATTAAAGGGTGCATACCTGAGTGTTTTCTCAGATATGCACCCTACCTGAACAGATATAGAAGTACTGACAGGAGTTTTTTATATCGAAATTCAGAGCGATCAAGCCTTGTTCTTTGAATTGTAATCATCAAGTGCTGCTCTTATAGCTTCCTCGGCAAGAACAGAACAATGCATTTTATAATCCGGCAGCCCGTCAAGAGCTTCCGCTACTGCCTTGTTAGTAAGAGCCATTGCATCCTCTACCTTCTTACCCTTTATAAGCTCGGTAGCCATGGAGCTTGAAGCTATTGCGCTTGCACAACCGAATGTTTCAAATTTTACATCGGTGATAACATCATCATCTATTTTCAGATACATTTTCATGATATCGCCGCATTTTGCATTGCCTACCTCGCCAACTCCATCGGCGTCCTCAATTATACCGACATTTCTCGGATTCATGAAATGATCCATTACTTTTTCACTGTATAAAGCCATTTTTATTCCTCCGTTATTTTAATATGAATTCTTTTTTCCCTGTCACAAGATCACGCCAGACCGGTGAAAAGCTTCTCAGATAGGCTACAACCTCTTTGACATTTTCAATTATGTAATCAGCCTCTTCGATCGTAATATCTTCACCAATACTCAGTCTCAGTGAACCATGTGCAACGTCATGTATCCTACCTATCGACAAAAGAACATGACTCGGATCCAAAGCGCCCGATGTGCAAGCACTTCCTGATGATGCGCTTATCCCCTTCTGATCTAAAAGTATCAGCAGGGATTCGCCCTCTATTCCCTCAAAGCTGAAATTGACATTTCCTGAAAGTCGTTTCTGTGCATCTCCGTTCAATGCGCTGTGCGGTATCTCGGAAAGACCTTTAATAAGATGATCTCTTATAATTGTCTTATGAGCATTATCGCTTTCCATATTTTCAACAGCCTGCTTCAGTGAAGCTGCCATTGATGCTATACCCGGAAGATTCTCCGTACCTGCACGCTTTCCTCTCTCTTGTGCGCCGCCCTCAATCAGATTGCTCAATACAATTCCCCTGCGGCAATACAGAAAGCCTACTCCCTTTGCGCCGTGAAACTTATGTGCAGACGCCGAAAGCATATCAATATTCTGTGCCTTTACATCTATCGGGATATGTCCGACTGCCTGTACAGCATCGGTATGAAATATTATTCCTTTTTCCCTGCATAGCGAACCTATTTCCCCTATTGGCTGTATAGTTCCTATTTCATTATTTGCCGTCATTATGGTAACAAGACAGGTATCGTCACGAATAGCCTCGTTAAGTTCTTCAACTCTTATTATTCCGTTTTCATGAACAGGCAGAAGAGTAACTTCAAAACCGTTTTTCTCAAGCTTTTTAAGTGTATGCAGTATTGCATGATGCTCAAATGCCGAGGAAATAATGTGCATTTTTCCCTTTTTCTTGCCGATCATTGCTGCAGAAAGAAGTGCCTGATTATCCGACTCGCTTCCTCCTGAGGTGAAAATTATTTCCCTCGGTTCTGCGCCTATTATCTTTGCGATCTCTTCTCTGTATTCTTCAAGCTTTTCCTTTGCGATCTGACCGGTTCTATACAGGCTTGATGGATTGCCAAAGTAATTATACATACAATCTGTCATTGCCCGGATAGCCGCTTCACTCATTTTTGTTGTAGCGGCATTATCTGCGTAAATATTCATTGTATCAGCTCCTTTGTCAATATTATAATACAATTTACCTACTATGTCAATAGGTTATATGTATTTTAATTGTTCACATTAAAGAAATAACCTATAAGCAGACTTCGGGTTTCATCCGCCGTACAACTGTATTCCAGACGTCGATTTATAAATGTTCAGCTTTCGGATTGTATATAAAAACAGAACCGGCTCAGTACTTTAATACTTTCACCGGTTCTGTTATTTCTTGATTGCGTCTGTATCAGTTCATTTAACTTTTTTCTGATACATTATCATATTTTTACTGTGATCTCCGCCTGAAAATTATGTTATCCTCTCAGACTTTTGCTCTCAAAGATGCTTTTTTATTATCAGCACATTCTGACCATTTTCGTATTTATAGACAACCTCATCCATCATTTTCTTTACAAGATATATGCCGAGTCCGCCGATCTTTCTTTCCTTTGCGGAAAGCGTAACATCAGGATCTTTTTTTGCAAGCGGGTCATAAGGAATGCCGCTGTCCTTGAATATTATGGTTATCGCCGCAGGGTCATCGGTTACAGATACATTTATAGTTGCCTTTCCCGTTTTTTCAGTATATGCATAGTGAGCAATATTAACAAATATTTCTTCTACAGACATATTGATATGCATTTCTGTTTTAGGTGAAATATCCCTGTCTTTAAGACAATCTTCTATAAATGACATTACCTGCTGCAAATTATCTGTAGCTGCATCTAATACTAAGCTATTGTTTATCTCAGCCATAACTAAATCACCTTCTTTATTATCGACCGAAGACCATCGTCATTGATCCGCAATATGAACAATGCTGCGTTTATTTACCATTCTTACCTATGTACTCCAGACACAGCATTGTAAGATCATCGAATTGTTCAGCTTCCTTTACAAATTCGTCTACCGATTTGCGGACATTCTTTAATATCTGTTCAGGGTGGGAATCAGGCTGTTCGTTAAGCGCTGCCAACATTCTTTCAGTTCCGAAAAGCTGTTTTTCACTGTTCGTAGCCTCAGGAACACCGTCTGTATACAGAAACAGCTTTGATCCGGGTTTAAGCATTATTTCATATTCCTTATATCTCATACCGTCCATGCCGCCGAGAACAAATCCGTGTTTATCCTTGTACAGTTCAAATTTATCTCCCTGCTTCAGAACAGGAAACTCATGTCCGGCATTTGCTGCTGTAAGCTTTCCTGTAGAGATCTCAAGTATTCCAAGCCAGACTGTTACAAACATATCCTCCCGATTTTTTGAGCATATTGCCGTATTCGCAGCGCTGAGTATTTCGGAAGGTTTCTTACCCATTTTTGCATAATTCGCAAGAATGATCTTTGTCGCCATCATAAACAGCGCAGCGGGTACTCCTTTTCCGGAAACATCCGCCATTACAAGACACAAATGATCATCGTCAATAAGTAAAAAGTCATAGAAATCTCCGCCGACCTCCTTCGCCGGATCCATTGATGCAAAAATATCAAATTCAGTTCTGTCCGGGAAAGGCGGGAAAATACTCGGAAGCATACTTGCCTGTATCTTTGTTGCAAGGGAAAGCTCAGTACTGATCCTCTCTTTTTCAGCTGTTATCTTTGTAAGATCATTAACATATGTTACGATCTTTTCCTCCATCCTATCAACAGAAGATGCAAGAAAACCGATCTCATCATTGTTTTTAACCTTTTCCTGGAGCTTCTTTTCAGGAAGAACGTTTTCCTTTGCAAATCTGCTTGTTTCTTTTGTAATTCTTCTTAAAGGCTTCAAAAGAACAAGATGCAGATATATCGACTGAATAATAATAACAAGAATAGCTGTAATGATCAGGACGAATATGATCTTATGAAGATATGTATTCCGTACATTGACAAGCGTTTCCATCTGACGCTGAACACACAGTATGGCTGTTGTTTTGCCTGTGCTGTCTTTAATAGGTATCATAGCGGTAATATGAGGATCTGTCTCAATATAGCCCTTATCCCTTATTACGATCTCTTTATCAGACTTGCCTTCATAAAGCTTTCTGTATTTCTCACGGTATTCATCGTTTGTGGTATCCCTTACATATCCGAATTCATAAGAGTCATAGCCGCTGTTATTATTGATTGTTGAAAACAGAAAGGTAATATGTGCATAATCCGTCAGGTCGGGACGTATTACATAAATAAATGTAACGCCCTCTGTGTTGCACAATGTTTCCATCTTATTCCACGCATCAAGATATTCTTCCGTTTTGCCTTTGCTTCCGGCATATGCATCCATTCTGTTTGTATCAATACAGGTAACTGCTGTATTCGCCGTATTAAATGCGTCATTAGAATACTGTTCAAGCAATGCCTCTGTAAAACCGTTATATCCGATCGCACCTACAACAAGAGAAAACAATGTCAGAAGCATAACGATCCCTGATACGCTTTTTACAACTACGCTTATTTTGAATTTGTTTTTTTTCTTTTCTTTCATAATATCACAATCCTTGATTACCCGGGTCTTGGTATCAGAACTTGCTTTCGGGATCGCTGTTATTCAATTGTCAGAATATCGGTAAATCCGGTCACTTCAAATATCTCCATTATTTCATCGTTTACATTGATAAGCTTCATTGTACCCTGATTATTCATTGTTTTCTGTGAAGAAAGCAATACCCTCAGACCTGCGGATGAAATGTATTCTACCTTATCCATATCAAAAACAAGCTCTTTTACACCACTTATTTCTTCCTTTATCGCAGATTCAAGCTGCGGAGCGGTTGAAGTATCCACTCTGCCTGCGATCTCAAAGGTAAGCTTTGTTCCATTTTTATTTTTATTTATTTTCATTAGTCTCTCTCCTATTAGTATTTATTTTAATACTTAATCAACCGATATCTACAACAACAAATTTGTACCCTTCATACATAGAAATGCCATGATCTTCAGCGTATGCAGTTGAATCAAATGATACGGAATAACCGTCTCCTTTGATCTCTTTTAACTCTGTAAAATCATTAAGGAATTTCTCATATCCCTTCGGCTTTATAGTCTCAACTAAAGAAACAATTGAATTTTTTGTAAGATCCGTATTCTCTTCTCCGTATTCACCTATAGCAAAAGTTACAGAATTCTTTTCATTATCTTTGTTTAAGCTTAACAGTATTTTACCGTAATTAAACATCAGGCTCTGTGTATCGTCACGGATATGTTTCTTGATAAGATCTTCAGTAATGCTCATATTGTCAAGTACTGACAGGTCAGGTTTCTTTTCAATATTGAATTTTATTGTTCCCGAACCGTCTTCCTTCTGATCGGCAATATAATACTCATTTTCTGTATCACTCATTGCATTGGTATAGCCAACAAGAACTGCACTGTTCAGGTCAAAATATGTGGCGATAGACGACAATATCGCAATTGTGAAAATTGAAGGCATAAGTAAATCGGATGAATCCATTTTGCATACAATGTAACCGTCCTCAAGCGGGAATCTGCAGGTGCCATTCATTTCATCTGTACCGCTGATGTCTATTACTATACAGTCTCCGTCAAGCTTTTCCTCAAACTTTGTATTTGGAAAATATCCCTTATAGTTTAAATAATCCTTATCATTTACCATTATGTCAAATATGCTTTTCAGAGCTTTTGATTTGGTTTTTGCACCTGTATCGGAAACATCAGCTTTGGACTCTGCAGCTGACTCAGCTTCAGACTCAGTATCGGCTGATGACTCGGCAGCAGATTCAACTGTCGATGTATTATCCTCTGATGTATCGGCAACAGAAGTTTCGGATGCTGCAGAAGATGCAGGCTCAGACGAAGCGTTGCTGCCGCCTTCCGTTCCGTTTGAACATGCTGTCAGTGATGCTGCCATAGCAACTGCAAGAGCAGAAGCTATAATTTTTTTCTTTGTGATCATTTTTATAAATCCTCCAATTCTGATTCTTGAATTAACTTCATGGCATTTCTGAAATCTGCTTTTCAGATAATGCCTTCTGAAATATTATAACATTATTTACTTAAAATTGTCCATAATTTTTTTATAAAACATAATAAGAAAATACTGTATATAGCTTTTTCGTGATATTATCATCATATAAGATCAATTTCTGCAATTTCAAAAGTCCATTTTTAACATCATCTAATGAATCAGGGCTGCCGGAACAGCCCTGAAATAATTATCTTGTTTTCTGAATCCGGAAAAGCTCTGCATTAAGCATTTTTTTCATAAAGTGAAGATCAAAATGTGTGAGGAAAAAACTATAGTACAAACGCAGATCAATCTTTTTTGTCAAAACATTTTTCAGTTCTTTTTCATACCCGGACAATGATCTGTCCGTTTTCCGCATCTACAGTAAGCACAGTGCCGGGTAATGGATCATCGGAAATTATCTTTCTTGCAAGCCGTGTCTCGATCTGGGATTGAATGAATCTCTTGAGGGGTCTTGCGCCAAATACCGGATCATATCCCTGATCGGCGATCAGTTCCATTGCCGCATCGGTATAAGTGACTTCAAGCTGCTTTTCGGCAAGCCGTTTATCAAGCTCTGCAAGAATAAGCTTTGCAATTCCCTTGATATTATCCTTTGTAAGAGGTTTGTAAAATACTATTTCATCAAGACGGTTCAGGAATTCCGGACGGAAGCTGCGTTTAAGGATCTCATGAACACCGTTTCTTGCAGATTCATTTATTTCACCGTTATTGTCAATACCGTCAAGTATGATATCCGAGCCTAAATTTGACGTCAGGATAATAATAGTATTCTTGAAATCTACAGTTCTTCCCTGGCTGTCGGTAATGCGTCCGTCATCAAGCACCTGCAAAAGTACATTGAATACATCCGGGTGAGCCTTTTCTATCTCATCGAACAGAACAACTGCATAAGGACGTCTTCTGACTGCTTCTGTAAGCTGACCGCCTTCATCATAGCCAACATATCCTGGAGGCGCTCCGATAAGGCGGGATACGGAATATTTTTCCATATATTCGCTCATATCTATTCGTACCATATTATGCTCATCATCAAACAATGCCTGAGCAAGCGCCTTTGCAAGCTCAGTCTTACCTACTCCTGTAGGTCCGAGGAAAAGGAATGAACCGACAGGTCGCTTTGGATCCTGAATTCCTGCACGGGAACGAAGAATTGCATCACTGACCTTCTGTACTGCCTCATCCTGACCAACAACTCTTTTATGAAGTGTATCATCAAGGTGCAAAAGCTTTTCTCTTTCGCCTTCCATAAGCTTTGAAACGGGTATGCCTGTCCATTTTGCAACGATGCCCGCAATTTCTTCTTCCGTTACCCTGTCACGAAGCAGGCTGTTCTTTTTGTTTTCAGCCGTCTTTTCAAGCTCTTCAAGCTCCTTCTGAAGCGGCGGGAGTACGCCGTATTTCAGCTCGGCAGCCTTTCCGAGATCATATTCATTCTGGGCTTTTTCTATCTTTGCATTAGTCTGTTCTATCTGTTCACGAAGCTTCTGGACCTTTTCGATTGATTTCTTTTCATTATCCCATTTTGCTTTCATGGAATTAAATGTTTCCCTGTCGTTAGCAAGATCCTGTTCGATCTGCCTGAGATGCTCCACAGAAAGCTTATCTGTTTCTTTTTTAAGTGCAGCCTCCTCTATCTCAAGCTGCATTATCTTATGGGATATCTTATCCATTTCAATAGGCATACTGTCTATTTCTGTTTTGATAAGCGCACAAGCTTCATCAACAAGGTCTATTGCCTTATCGGGAAGGAATCTGTCAGAAATATAGCGGTTTGAAAGAACTGCCGCTGCAATAAGAGCCTGATCCTGTATCTTTACACCGTGATAAACCTCATAGCGTTCTTTAAGACCTCTGAGGATTGAAACACAGTCCTCAACCGTCGGTTCACTGACAAGAACTGGCTGGAAACGTCTTTCAAGAGCAGGATCCTTTTCTATATATTTACGGTATTCATTCAGAGTTGTTGCGCCTACGCAGTGAAGCTCGCCCCTTGCAAGCATGGGCTTGAGCAGATTGCCTGCATCCATTGCGCCGTCTGCTTTTCCTGCGCCTACTATGGTATGAAGCTCGTCTATAAACAGGATTATTTCTCCGTTACTCTTCTTAACCTCATTCAGAACGGCTTTCAGACGTTCCTCAAATTCACCTCTGAATTTTGCGCCTGCAATAAGCGCACCCATATCAAGAGAAAACAGCTTTCTGTTTTTGAGGTTATCGGGAACATCTCCCCTTACAATTCTAAGTGCAAGTCCCTCTGCAATAGCAGTTTTACCTACGCCTGGTTCACCTATAAGACAGGGATTGTTTTTTGTTTTTCTTGAAAGGATACGGATAACGTTTCTGATCTCATCATCACGTCCGATAA
>DEHG01000017.1:9501-18936 GCA_002351795.1 Ruminococcaceae bacterium UBA2806
ATCCTCGGGATTATCGCTTGTCACTCTCTGATTGCCCCTGATATCCTTCAGCGCACTGAGAAAGCTATTGACATTAATTCCTGCGCCTGACAATATTTTTTTCACATTATCCTGCGGCTTTTCAAGAATACCAAGCATAATGTGCTCAACAGAAACATATTCATCCTTCATCTTTTCGGCAAGCTTTTCAGCCTCTGCAAGCGCCTGATCTGCTTCACGGGACAGATATATCCTTTCCGAATCAACACCGCTGCCGCTTACCTTCGGGAGCTTGTCTATCTCTTTTTCAAACTGAGATACAAGATAACTCCTGTCAGCGCCGAGCTTGCTTATCATTTCGCTGATAAGCCCTTCCTCAGAATTGATCATTGCATACAGAATATGCTCCTGTCTCATCTGCTGATTGCCATATTCGATACAATATTCCTTAGCATCCTTTATGGCTTCAATACTCTTTTGCGTATATTTTTCCAGATCCATAAAACATACCTTCTTTGTATATAAATTCAAGTTGTCAGTTATAGCTTTTTTACAGATCATCAGCATAATAATCCATAAAGCCTGCAATAATCTGTCAGCTTCCATATTTATTATACCACCATTTTCACACATGTCAACAATCCTGAAAAGACATTATCATGATAAATGCCCAAAAAAATACCCGTCAGAACAGTTTTTTAGTCCTGACGGGAAGCTTAATCATATTTTTATCATTCAATATTATTGTTTTTTAATGATGATACTGTCATCGGAATGAAAATTGCCATTACTGCAGCTGAAACCAGTATAACATTGATGAACATAAGATTCGTACTCGTATGGATCAGCGATATCTGAGCATATTCTTTCAGATTAATGTCAGCGATCCGTCCGACCTTGCTGTCTATCATCAGATACGCAACAATAAGAGAACCTGAGCCGAAAACCATACTTACTATTGATGTGATCTTCTTATTTCTCAGTCCAGTTGAGATAAACAATATAATAGCGGTCATTGCCTGAATAAGCAGCCATCTTGAAAAAAATGCCGTTATTCCGAGCGGAATATTCTGTGCGTCAACAGTGAAATTCCCGCCGGGTATAATATGACCGATAACATGACCCAACATTCCCAGAACAAAAAAGATCAGAGTCTGTACTCCCAAAGCAATAAATTCAGAAATGATTGCAGTTCCTTTTTTTGATCCATCATCGGAAATACTATTGACAGATCTGCCCAATGAACCTGAGTATAAGAATGAAACAACAGCTGCAATAACAACGATCAACAAAAGGCTTACTCCTATCGGGTCAGAAAAAACAGAACTCAGCGGCGCTGTATATTCATATTCCAATGCTTTCTCCGATGATGCAGCAATAGCATTTGTTATATTATACAGGATCATTTCAAAGATCCTTGCAGCTATATTAACGACAAAAATGACAACAGATGAAATTATAAACGCCTTCGAGCGGAACAATCTGTAAAAATCCGCTTTTATCAGACTACCCATTTTGCCTGCCTCCTGTTTCATATATAACAATAGCTGAATGATCGTTTCTTACATAAACAACCACCTCGTATTATACCACAAATTGAAACTGATTTCTACAAGAAATATTATTATATTCAATCGGTTTTTTTATACATAATAACATATTTCCGCAGAAAAACTATGTCTTCAATCGCCATTTTCAAAATTTGAGTATAATGCAATGAATTCATCCCTGGTCATAAGACAATTGATCGTTTCAAGCATCAGATTAGCCGTCATTCTTTCAGGCAGCCCGAGGTATTTTTTCAGCTTTTCACGTTTCTGCACGGAGTTTTCCCCACCGCTAAGACCGTATTCAAAAAAATCAGCTTTTGTAACAGGCTGCTTTTTCTTTTCATGACCTTCGGAAATGCTGCAATGTGCGCCCGATCTGACTATCGCTTCTTCAAGCATCTTTTCAGATATTCCTTCAACTCCTAACTTTCCTTCCTTTGAGGGCTTTGTTTTGCGCTTTTCCTTTCCCGATATATCAGGAATAAAAGCGTGTTTTATTTTCTCCTTAGGAACACAGCCCTTCAGGAAATTGCGTATAACAAAACCCGCACCATCGCTGTCGGTCAGGATCAGGATACCTCTTTTTTCTGCAAGACGTCTTATCATTTTCTGCTTTTCCTTATCCTTGAAGATACCAAAGCCCTCTGTTGTAATAATAAGTGCGTCAACAAAATTTGAAAGCTTTATTTTATCGTATTTTCCTTCAACGATAACAGCTTCCTCTATCTGTATCATTTTACCCCTCTTCCCTTACTATCAGCAGCATTTTAGCTACAAGCGTCTCAAGCAGTATACGGGAATCTGCACGGCTGCTTTTCATTTTTATGTCTGTTTCAAGAATTGCGTCAAGAAATTTTTTAAGTGTTTTTGATGAATATTTCGCAGCTGCTGACGCTGCATTTTTCAGAACAAATTCACGGTTCCCGTATTTGAATTGTTTTGCCGCTTCGGAAAAACTCTGTCCGCTTTCCGATACAGCCTTTGCCCTGTACATATCTATGAATGCACTGCTGAGTCCTGAAAGAATTATCTCTGGTCTTTCCCCCTGACCGAAAAGTATATTAAGTTCATTATATGTGTTATTGAAATCATTTTTCATTATGTATTTTGAAAGCATATAGCTTTTTGTTTCGGAATTCTTTACACACAGCGTCTTTATTACTTCTTCTGTTATTTCTCCGGTTCCTGCATATGCGCTGAGCTTGTCTGTTTCATTTTTCAGCGCATTCATATCCGTTCCGACCAGTGATATTATCTTTGCGGCATTATATCTCTGGATCCTGCTGCCGTTTTTCTCCGCCCATTTTACTACCTGTGCTTCAAGGGCGATATCCCCCAGCTTATTAAGCTCCAGAACGCTGCCGTATTTTTCAGCGCAGCTTACAAAACGGCTGAATTTTGACTTACCCTTTCCCCCGTCTTTTTTCTTTGCAGCCGTATCAAGCGTGGGCATTGAAAAAATCAACACTGTTGACGGCGAAACGTCTGCACAAAAGCTTTCAAGCTCTTTCATATCTCCTTCACTCAGGGAGTTTATATCATAATCGGTAACATTTACGCATTTTCTGTCAGAAAACATAGATATCTGCTGGGATGCGTCATAGATCTCTTCAAGCGGAGTATTGCTGTTAAGCTTATAATAATCAAATTCCGAAGGGTTTTTGCCCACTGCTTTCTTAATAAGATATTCAGTATATTTCTTTACAAGATATTTTTCATTCCCGTAAATCAGATACAAGCTTTTTAATTCCCCCGATGATACTTCCTTTTTGAATCCCTGTTCGTCTAATTTTGCCAATCTGATTTCCTCCGTTCATAATAACCACAGACTTATCCAAGCTGCCGTAAAAAAATCGTAAAGTAGAATATGTACGCTTTCCCAACTGATGATGGTAAAGAGTGTTTCATCAGTTTAGCCAGTTGTTTTCACGGTTTATTTTCATTCTTCCGTCTTTGTAATGCCTTATCCCGATATCGCCGTACCCTGCTGTATAATATACCTGTTCCGCTTTGACTTTCATATTATCCATATCCTGCTCAAGCATTGACGGAGAATCAGATAATATGACCTGTCCTGCTTTAAGAATATCTGTTCTTTCCGAACTTCCGTCCATTATCAGAACATCGCATTTTCTGAATGAAAGCGGAAGACATGAACAGTCCGTACCGCTGTGACAGATAACATAGACAGTATCATTTATCACAAATCTTGCAGCATTGCTTTTCGGGGATCTGTATACCTCAATTTCTGTACCGCAGCAATAGCTTTTCTCTGTCTGAGATCGTTCTGCTTTTGAAAGCACTACCCTGTCGCTTTGAATTATCCGTCTGTGAAGGCGCTCATAGAGCTTTTCTTCATCATAGACCTGAATTGTCCTGATATGGTATTCTTTAAGAAGGTTTTCGGCATATGCGCTTGTCTGTGCGTTTTTGTCGCTTATCAGAAAATACCCTATTTCAGAAACAGAGCTGTCCGACAGATATCTTTGTATTTCCGCTGACTTATCATAGCTTCCTCCGCAGCTCAGGACCGCAGATTCGCTGTTCCTTGTAAGTATTACCGATAGACCGTTTCCCGTATCAAGCACAGAAAGTTTTGTGCTGTCCGTTTTTGCAAGCGTATCAAACGTGCTGCCGACCGTAAAGAATAAGAGCGCTGATGCAAACAGTACAGTTAATGTTTCCCTCTTTTTTCTTTTTGCCAAAAAATAATATACTGTCACCGCTGCAAACGTAAGGACAAGCATTATGGGAACATATTCATATGACGCTTTCATTCCTGCATACGGCAGACGGCTTATATTATCCGCTGTCCATAAAATATACCTTGTAATCATCTCACATAATAGTATAAGAGGAAATCTTAAAAATCCGAATATCACACTTCCCTCTGCTATAACAAGCAAAAACAAAAGCTCCAGCAAAATAGATGCGGGGAATGATATAAGAAGATTTGCAAGCAAAGCATATAGCGCAAACATACGGAAGCATATAACTGTTATCGGATATGTAAACAACAATGCAGAAAAAGATACAGCCGCATAGGATACCAGAACTTTTATCCCTCTTTTATGCTTTTCATAGAAAAGAGTTCTTCTCAGCGCTGAATCGGTGCTGCCGACAGGCTGAAGCTTTTCCATTATTGTCCCTGTAAGTCTTTCGCTCATTGTAACAATGCCTGCGGTCGCTGAAACAGACAGTAAAAATCCCGCATCACATACGGCATACGGATCAAGAAAACATATTATCAATACGGCAATTCCAAGAGAATTAAGCGAATCAGCCTCCCTGAATGCAAAGCGTCCGAGCATAGCAATTATCATCATTATGCCTGCTCTCATTATGGAGGGAGTAAAACCGACTATCGCCATATATGCAAATACAAATGCTATGCAAAAAATTGAAGCAGTATTTCTGCGGCATCGGAATAGAAACATTATCGTTGCCATTACTATACCGACAAGTACTGCAAGATGAAAGCCTGAGGCGACAATAATATGACTTATTCCGGCATTGCGAAAAACCTGACTGTCATCATATGACAATCCGGATCTGTCACCGATCAGAAGTGCTTTGATATATGGCGCATGATCTGTTATAAAATCCTTATCTATGATATCAAGTATCGCTTTTCTTGCCGCAGCTGCATAGTAATAAAGCGGCTTATTATCCTGCTTTATGACATTTGTGCTTTTACCCTGAACTATACTTCCTCTGAGGTACACTCCCCTTGCAATATCAGATGCTCGTTCTCTGTCTGCTTTTGAATAGAAGCGGACAGTAGTTTCTATTGTATCAAAAGGCTCCGCCCTTAATGCCTTTGATGTTGAGATCAGTATATTTATTTCCTGCGGGCAATCGGGAAAATCAATTTCCGTTGTTTTCAGCTTATAATAGACCCTGTTATTTTGCTCATACGGCAATTCACAGATATCCGCTTTTATTTTCACTTCATTTTCCATAAGGATATTCGTATTATTCACATATGCCAGATTGTAAAAATACAGTGTTCCCATTGCGGCAAGCGATGAAAGAACTATCGCTAAGAATACGGAGTTACCGTATCTGATACGCAGAAAAATACTAAGCGGAACAACAGCAGAAACAATAATTATAAGCGCCGTCAGGTGAGTAAGACCAAACAGAAAAGCGGCCAGTAATGCAGACGAATATGAAAATCCGATAACTGCAAGCGGCCGCTTCATAATTCTCCCTCCAAATCACGATAAGCGAATCAGCACATCTCAACTTTAAGCTTTGTGCCGCCTAAAATATGGAAATGCAGATGGAATACTGTCTGACCGGCATCAGCGCCGCAGTTTGATACTACTCTGAACCCGCTTTCATCAATGCCAAGCTCCTTTGCAAGCTTTGCAGCAACTTCATAGATATGTGCAATTACTGCGCTGTTTTCGGCTGTAACATCGTTGATGGATGAAATATGAACTTTAGGTATGATAAGAACATGAACAGGCGCCATAGGGTTAATATCCTTGAATGCATATACTGTTTCATCCTCATAAACCTTTGTTGAAGGGATATCTCCCTTTACGATACTGCAAAATAAACAATCCATAGTAAACTCTCCTTTTTTTAATTCAATTAGTGTCTGCGCTGAGCATTTCCTCAGCATAATCAAGCGTTGCCTGTGTTATCTCAACACCGCCGATTATTCTTGCAAGCTCATCTCTTCTGCCGTTATGATCAAGCGGCGTTACTTCGGTGAATGTCTTTTCATTGCGTACAGTCTTTTTGATCTTGAAATGATTATCCGCAAGAGCTGCTATCTGTGCAAGATGAGTAACACAAAGCACCTGTCTTGTTTTAGAGACTTCTTTCAGCTTCAAGCCGACCTTTCCGGCTGCGCTGCCGCTGATACCTGTATCTACCTCATCGAAGATAAGCGTATCAATATTATCTCTGTCTGCAAGAACATTCTTTATTGCAAGCATCATTCTTGACAATTCACCGCCTGATGCTATCTTTGCAACAGGCTTTGGCTGCTCGCCCGGGTTTGTAGAAATAAGAATCTCTACCCTGTCGCAGCCGTCCTTATTAAGCTCACATCTGTCTATCCTGACAATAAGCTCAACATTCGGCATATCAAGGAATGTCATTTCCTTTTTGACAGCCTTGCAGAATTCATCGGCGGCTGCCTTTCTTTTTGCGGAAATGTTCTCCGCAAGTGTTTTTGCTCTCTCCTTTGCCTGGGCGCAGGCTTTTATAAGCTTTTCTTTGTTTTCATCATATTTTTCGAGATATTCAAGCTGCTGCCTTGCCTTATCCAGAAACTCAAGCATCTCAGTTATTGTATGACCGTATTTTTTTCCAAGTGAATAGACAAGATCAAGACGTTCCTCGATCTCATCAATATTATCACCTTCGCCGTCAGCAGCATCTGCCATAGATACAAGCTCATCACGGCAATCCTCAAGCTCATAAAGAGCATTCTGTAGCCTCTTGACTATCTCTTCTGTTTCGGGCATACATTCAACAATGCCGCTGAGACTGTCACAGGCATATTCAAGCTGCTGTATCGCACCATCGCTGTCATCTCCGCCGTTTAGGTTTTCATGCGCTTCATTCAAAGCTCCGGCTATCTTTTCGCTGTTTTCAAGTATCTGTTTTCTGTCACAGAGTTCCTCATATTCTCCGACATAGAAATCAGCCTGTTCAAGCTCATTGACCTGATATGAAAGCAGATCTATCTTTCTTGCCCTTTCGCCTTCATCTACGCTTGCCTTATTCAGTTCAGCATTAAGCCTTGAATATTCCCTGTATACCCCACGGTATTCCTCAAGCTCTTTATCAATATCCCCTAACTTATCTATATAAGTGATATGAAGATCAGGCGACATAAGCTCATAGCTTGCATGCTGTCCGTGTATGTCGATAAGATATTGTCCCAGTGTTTTCAATACGCTTACAGCAGCCGGTCTGCCGTTTATCCTGCATTTTCCTTTACCGCTGAGAGTAAGCTCTCTCTGTACGAGAAGAGAACCGTCCTCCTCCGGCTCATAGCCAAGCTCCTGTGCGGCAGCAAGCGCATGGGGCGACAATTCATCGAATTCTGCGCTGACAAAGGCATTTTCACTTCCGCTGCGTATCAGATCCCTTGATGTACGGTTGCCTAAAATGGCGTTTATAGAATCTATAACTATAGATTTACCTGCGCCGGTCTCACCTGTCAGTACGTTCAATCCTTTTTCAAAATCAATATTTGTTTTTTCAATTACCGCAATATTTTCTATGTATAGATTTTTTAGCATGAGTGCCTCCGTTTCAGACTTTAGTTACTGCCTGTGATCAGCTTTTTCAGGTCAGCGACAAGCGCCGCAGATGAGGAATCTGTACGGGTTGCGACAAATATCGTATCGTCTCCCGCAATTGATCCCATTACCCCCGGCCGATGTATAGAATCCAGTGCAGCGCATACTGCCTGAGCCATGCCTGCTCCTGTCTTTATAACAACAAGGTTATGAGCATATTCAATACTGATGACCGCTGTGGCAAAAAGATATGAATTTGACATTTCCTCATTATTGCCTACAGTATCATAGGCATATTTGTATGTACCGCTGCTGTCAAGCACCTTTATAAGGCGCATTTCCTTAATATCCCTGGATACTGTAGCCTGGGTTACGTTGAATCCTTCCTTTCTGAGCATATTCAGAAGATCAGACTGTGTTTCAATACTATTATTTCTGATAAGCTCCAGTATTTTTGTTTGTCTGAGTGTTTTCATTCATTTTTACCTCTTCTCCGCAAATTTATCGTGCAATACTCTGTAAAAGGACTTTTCCTTCAATACAATAAATTCAGCTCCAAGTTCCGATGAGGTGATCGAAATTGTATCGCTTTTTCTGACAATTACAGTTTTTGCTCCGTCAATAGTCAGAAAGACCTCTGTATCATCATCACATGAAGCGGTAACGACCAATTCGGAATGATGACTGAAAATAACTGATCTGCCAAAAAGAGAATGGGGGCATATCGGCGTCATTACGATACATTTCATTGTAGGTTCGACGACCGGACCTCCTGCCGCAAGCGAATAGGCGCTTGATCCCGTTGGTGTTGAAACTATAAGACCATCACTGCGGTAATGACACATATAATCCTTATCAAGAGATACGTCAATATCAATAAGTCTTGACAGCGAGCCTCTTGAAATAACAGCGTCATTAATACTGTAATACTCTTTTGTTCCTTCATTGGTACTGTGTACTATATGCAGCATCATTCTTTTTTCAGTTGTATATTCACCTCTTGAAAGGTATCTGAGCATATAAAGCTCATCGGCTTCAAGTCCCGCAACAAATCCGAGTCTGCCCATATTTATGCCAAGCAATGGCTTTTTCAGAGGCGATGCATGACGGGCGGCATGTATTATCGTACCGTCTCCGCCTATAGTGAGCACCATATCAGAAGCAGTGATAAGACTGTCCGTATCTTCATAGAATTTTACGTCCATATCCCTGTAACGATTCCTGAGCCTTTCTGTCAGCCCGATCTCTATGCCGCATTCATGCAGAATTCCGATCGTACTGAGCGATGCTGCAAAAGCTCCCTTTTTTGTCAGATTAGGTATTAAAGCAACCTTGCGTATATAAAGCATTGCATATTCTCCATTTTATTTATCAAGCTCTCCGTGTGAACGAGCTACGATATCATTAATATCAATAATCTTTTCAGCCCTTGGCTGCTCTGTTTTACGTATGTATATCAGGTATTCTATATTTCCCTCGGGTCCCTTGATAGGAGAATAATCCATATCAAGAACACTGAACCCGTTTTCAAGGCAAAAATCATATATTTTCTTTATTACCTGTATGTGAACATTTCTGTCTCTTACTACACCCTTTTTGCCTACATTTTCTCTGCCTGCTTCAAACTGGGGTTTGAT
>DEHG01000017.1:19072-23366 GCA_002351795.1 Ruminococcaceae bacterium UBA2806
ATTTCATCGGGTACCTGTTCCTTTGTAATATACCTTACATTGGTACGCTCTAAATTTACGACTCTTTCGTCATTTCTGAGCTTCCAGACAAGCTGACCGTAACCGACATCTATTGCATAAACCTTTTTAGCGCCGTTTTGCAGCATACAGTCTGTAAATCCGCCGTGAGATGCCCCGATATCCATTGTGATCTTACCATTCAGATCTATAGGAAAGACCTTCAAAGCTTTTTCAAGCTTGAGTCCTCCCCTGCTTGCATAGGGAAGCTTGTTCCCTCTGAGTTCTACTTTGACGTCATCGGGATAGGCTGTTCCGGGTTTATCGGCTTTCTGATTGTCAACATATATTATTCCAGACATTATCAGCGCCTTTGCTTTTTCACGGCTTTCCGCAAGCCCCGCTTCATAAACAAGAATATCAAGTCTTTTCTTTTCCGACAAATCCATTCACTCCATATTAACTATCTTTAACACTGTGTTTTCAATTCCTTCGCTGTCAAGTCCCAGCTTATGCAGCGCAGAAGCGCATTTTGCCTGATGCACATAATCCTCTATTGCCTGAAGATGATATCTGCCCGCAAATCCTCTCTGATAAAGCATGAATCCGAAGTTTTCTCCGACTCCTCCGTATTTGATGCCCTCTTCAAAAAACAGGCAATTCCTGAAATTCAGACATTTTTTTACTGCATTCACATCAACAGGCTTTATCCTGTTGAGCTTGAGTATACATACGTCTATACCCTTTTCGGAAAGGCTGCGGACAGCTTCGCAGGCATATGAAAAAGTACGTCCATAGGTCACTATCACTGTATCGCTTGTTTTATTTCCGAATGTTGTATAGCTGTCCTCATCATATTTGTAATCATCCGGAATATACAGCTCGCCGCCTCTCGGATAACGGACTGCAACTACTCCGTTTGTCTTATACAGCGCAGTATCAAGCATGGATTCCATCTCCTGAAAGGATGAAGGCGCATATATCGTTATTCCGGGTATCGTATTCATAAATGCAACGTCAAATATTCCCTGGTGAGTTTCTCCGTCCTCACCGACAATTCCTGCTCTGTCAACGGCAACGACAATATGAAGTCCCTGAAGTGCAGCATCATGCAGAAGCTGGTCATAGCTCCTTTGCAGAAATGTAGAATAGACTGCAAACACAGGCAGCGCATTTCCGGCGGCAAGACCGCAGGCAAACGTGACTGCATGCTCCTCTGCAATACCGACGTCAAAAAAGCGGTTCTTATATTTTTTGGAAAATTCTTCAAGCCCCGTTCCCGTCGCCATAGCAGCTGTTATGGCGCAAAGGCGTTTATCCATCCTTGCCTTATTGCACATGAACTCTCCGAAAACCGCTGAATAGCCCTTTGAGGAGCTTTTGGGTTCTCCTGTTTCTATATCAAAGGCTGAAATGCCGTGGAATGCATTGGGCTTTTTTTCGGCATATTCATATCCCTTGCCTTTTTTTGTACAAACATGAAGTATAACGGGACCTCTTGAACGCTTTGCTGCTTTTAAAGCCGTTTGCAGCTGAACAATATCATGACCGTCAAGCGGTCCGTAATAATTGAAGCCTAAAAGCTCAAACATATTCTTCTGATGCCCGAAAAAGTTTATCCTTATCCAGCTTTTCAGACTGCTTATCATTTTTGCAAGTCCTTGACCAATTCCGGGAATACGGTTAAGGCGGCTCTGTACACGGCTTTTTGCGTCAAGGTATGAAGGCTGTATGCGAAGCTTAGTCAGATGCTTAGCCATTGAACCGACATTCTTTGATATCGACATTTTATTGTCGTTAAGAATAACAATAAGATTCTGTTTTGACTTTCCCGCAGAATTAAGAGCTTCAAGCGCCATTCCTCCGGTCAGTGCGCCATCGCCAATTACTGCAATTGTATAATGCTTATCACTGAGAATATTATTGGCGCAGGCTATACCGAAAGCAGCAGATACAGATGTACTGCTGTGACCGGTATCAAAGCAGTCATAAAGGCTTTCCTCTCTTTTCGGAAATCCCGACAGACCGTTCTCTGTACGAAGAGTGGAAAACTGCTCTCTTCTTCCCGTCAGTATTTTATGTGTATAACTCTGATGTCCGACATCCCATACTATTTTATCATCCGGCAGGTCAAATACGCTGTGGATAGCCAATGTAAGCTCAACAACACCGAGGTTTGACGCTAAATGACCGCCGTTTCTGGAAACTGATTCCACTATCTCTTCCCTTATCTCATCCGACAGGGCTGAAAGCTCGGAAACAGTCATTTTTTTAATATCAGACGGAGAGTTTATCTTATCAAGTAAACTGTCTTCTGTCATATTATCTTCTCCGTTAAGCTCAGCCGAAAACAATTTCTGCAACGGCTAAGATGATCCGATTATTATTATACCACCCGAAACGACAATATTCAATCAGTTTTCTCTGCGTAAAAGATAATATGCAAATTTTTTGAGTGTTTCAGTGTCATTTTCAAATACTTCAAGGGCTTTTACTGCATTTTCCGTAAGCTCTTCGCTTATTTTTCTGCATTCATCAAGTCCAAGCAAAGCAGCATATGTCGATTTTTCGTTTTCGCTGTCACTTCCGACAGGCTTTCCGAGTTCTTCTGTGCTTGAGGTTATATCAAGCATATCATCGACTATCTGGAATGCAAGTCCGATATTTTCGGCATATGAAACAGCTGCGTCTATCTGCTCTTTTGATGCGCCTGCCGAGATACAGCCAAGCTTTGCGGCTGCAATGATAAGCGCACCTGTCTTTTTTGCGTCCATTATTTTCAAATGGTCAATATCTACGCTTTTTCCTTCGCTTTCAAGATCTATTATCTGTCCGCCGAGCATACCGACTGCGCCTGCTGCCTCAGAAAGGACTCTGACAGCCGCAAGACATTTTTCTGTACTGTTCAGACTTACAGCCCTTTCGGATGAAGCTGCTTCAAATGCAAGCGTAAGCAGTCCGCTTCCTGCAAGCAATGCACAAGCCTCACCGTATACTTTATGATTTGTAGGCTTTCCCCTTCTCAGATCATCATTATCCATACAGGGAAGATCATCATGGATAAGAGAATATGTGTGTATCATCTCTATTGCACAGGCAAAGGGCATTGCAGCCTCCTCGCTGCCTCCGCAAAGCTTTGCAAATTCCATAACGAGCATCGGGCGCACTCTTTTACCGCCTGCTGTAAGACTGTATTCCATAGATGAAACTAAATTCCCTATAAGCTCATCCTTTTCGGGAAGATATGAAAGCAGTTCTTTTTCAATATTTAATTTTTTATCTGACATTTTTATTCCTCCGTTTCTTCAAGCTCGGACAACTGTGTTATTTTCTGCTCGGCTTTTTTCAGCACATCATAGCAGCCTGCCGTAAGCTTTGTTCCTTCTTCAAATAGCTTCATTGCTTCATCAAGACTGATATTACCCTCTTCAAATATGCTTACTATCTCTTCAAGACGTTTTATTGACTTTTCATAATCAGTTCGTTTCATTCAGCACCGACCTTTCATTTACAGTACATTTGATTTTTCCGTCCGAAAACATAATATCTATTCTGTCTCCCATACGGATATCCTTTGCCGAAGATACTGCCGTTTTATCCCTCATAACAACAGTATATCCTCTTGAAAGAACCTTTAACGGACTCATTGCGTCAAGCTTTGAAGATATCGCTGAAAGCTCCGCTTTCTTTTCGGACAACATATGTTTATATGATGAATCCATAGATTTCGAGATCATATCAAGACGCATCTGTTTATTCCTTATAAATTCTGTTCTGTCTGACAGCATCCTTGATGAAGCGATACTGTCAAGTCTGTTTTTTGAATCTCTGATAAAAGCCCGTATTTCATCTGTCAGCTTCTGACAGTAATAATTCAGATTGCCGATCAGCTCCCCGTCTTCGGGAGATACCAGCTCTGCTGCCGCAGACGGTGTTGAGGCTCTTACATCTGCTGCAAAGTCACAGATAGTATAATCTGTTTCATGACCTACTCCCGAAACTATCGGTATACGACATTCATATATCGCACGGGCAAGCCCTTCATCATTGAACGCCCATAATTCCTCAATAGAACCGCCGCCCCTGCCGATTATTATTACATCAGCGCACATGAGCCTGTCAAATCTTCTGACTGCCTTGGTAAGCTGGGCAGCTGCATTTTCACCCTGGACAAGAACCGGACACATAATTATTTCTCCGAGCGGATATCTTCTTGCAAGTATCCGGCATATATCCTGAACTGCCGCACCTGTCGGTGAAGTTATCACTCCTATTCTTTTCGGATACAGGGGAAGCG
>DEHG01000017.1:23484-23754 GCA_002351795.1 Ruminococcaceae bacterium UBA2806
AAGGCTTAACGCTCCAACTCCGTCAGGCTGCATATCTTCAATATAGAACTGATACTGACCCGTTGCCTGATATACCGAAACATAGCCCCTCACCAATACTTTAAGCCCATCCTCGGGACGGAATTTAAGTCTTGAAGCATTTCCGGCAAACATTACTGCCTTTATTACAGATCTTTCATCCTTCAGCGACATATACATATGTCCTGTTCTGTAATGATCCGTAAAATTTGAAATTTCTCCCTTCAGATATACCGAGCTTAATTTACTGTC
>DEHG01000017.1:23996-24160 GCA_002351795.1 Ruminococcaceae bacterium UBA2806
AGAAAGCCTATCTGCATAAGATAGGGTTCGATAACATCCTCGATAGTAACAGCTTCCTCGCCTATTGCCGCAGCAAGCGTTTCAAGCCCTACGGGTCCGCCCCTGTAAAACTTTACAATTGCAGTAAGCATTCTCCTGTCATTTGAATCAAGACCAAGCTCATC
>DEHG01000085.1:0-7194 GCA_002351795.1 Ruminococcaceae bacterium UBA2806
TCTTGATAACGCTACATTCAAGGCTGTAAAGAAGGGCATAGCATATATCACCGCAAAAACTTATAACGGCAAAGAAGCAAAATGCAAGATAACAGTTGTGTAGACTCGCTGATGCTCAAAACCGAAAGCGTTTAGTATACATACAACTATACCCCCGGACGAAGGAACATTCCTTGTCCGGGGGTTGATTATTTAATGCTTACTAAACTCCTTGTCAGTTCCGCTTCCCTTAAAAGGGGAGACAAGAACATCAACAATATTACGTTTATTACCGGCGCAATCCGTGATTCAAAGAAGGGACAGTAACAAGGAAAGCAGTGTAAAACCGGTGCGTATCCAACATCACGTTGGTTAATTCCATTCCCTTACAGCGTCATTGTAATACTCGATAAGAACAGGTCTTGTCAGGCTGTTTACCTCGACATCATCGGCAGTCTCATCCTTGCCGAAAATAAACAATGACGACAGATTCTTTTCTGTAAGATACTTTGTATCCTCCGGCAGCGGATGAAGCTTTTTCAGCTCCCCTGCGCCTGCCATATTGAATCCCCAGTCACCGAATGCCGGAACCTGCAAATGAAATGACTTTACATTAAGTCCTTCACTTGCAATGGTTTTATTAATGCACCAATATGCTTTTTTGGCATAATACGGGCTTGTTGACTGCACGTTAAGTATGCCGCCATCGTTCAGGTGATTTGCACAAAGACGGTAGAAAACATTTGTGTAAAGCTTATTAAGGGTAACATTATTCGGATCGGGCAGATCAACGATTATTACATCATATCTGTCTTTGCTGCTTTCAAGATATTTATATGCGTCATTATTTACGATCTTTACCCTCTTATCGGTAAGCGAATTACAGTTTACAGCCGTTATCTGAGGATCGGTGCTGCACAGATCAGTCATACCCTTATCAAGGTCGATAAGAGTGATATGCGTTTCCGGGTATTTTAACAGCTCCCTAGCAGCCATTCCGTCACCGCCGCCGAGTACAAGCACCTTATCATGCTTTTCGGCATATGCAAGCGGTATGTGAACAAGCGCCTCATGATAACGATATTCGTCTATAGTTGAAAACTGACAATTGCCGTCAATATACAGCCGCAGATCATCCTTATGCTTTGTCACAACTATTTTCTGATACTCCGTCTGCTCCGAAAGTATGACCCTGTCACGGTAAAGACCGCCCTCGATAAGGCTGCCGATATTTTCAGAAAAGATCATTCCTGCTATCATGCAGCAAAGCAATATAACGACAGAGATCCTGTATACACCGGAATTTCTCAGTCTTTTCCTGTATTTGAAAACAATGAATGCAGCAGCAGTCAGATTCAGCGCACCCGAAAGAAAGCACGTTGCAAAATATCCGAATGACGGCAAAAGCAGAAGCGGGAATGCTGCCGAGCCAATAAGTCCGCCGATATAATCAAAGGAAAAAATTGAAGAAAGCGTAAGTCTTAGTTCCTTCCTGTCCTCTTCGATTATCCTTGTAAGTAGCGGTATCTCAAGACCCGCAAGAGTTCCTATCGTAAGTATCTCAATGTACATTACTATCTGATATGATGTAAGATATACATAAGCTAAAAAAAGGATAAGCGAGCATGTTCCGCCGATAATGCCTATGCCTATTTCAACATTTGCAAACCAGCTCCACAGATTCTTTTTTATGAACTTCGACAAAAAAGAGCCAAGTCCGAGAGCGAACATATACAGACCTATCGTTACAGAATACTGCAGCGTTGAATCCCCCGCCAAATATGAGCTGACCGCACTGATGATCAGCTCATATACCATAGAACAGCCGGAAATCATCAGTGTGGTCAGCATTAACAGACGATATTCTCTCCCAGGGGCTTTCATTACAGGATCAACTTCCTTTTTTTCAGAAGAACCCATTACATTATCACTCCGCTTATTACTATTGCAAGACCGATGAATATACCTGCGACCATTATGCCCGCAGCTGTATTTCCGTTGTCGATCTCATCATTGATATTATACTGTTTCTTATCAAGGAAACGCTTGATAAGATATCCAAGCATAAAAAATACTATTCCTATTGCAAAGTATATAAGGCTGCCTGTCAGACCTACAAACAGATTTTCTCTTCCTGTAGCCACCGCTGACGACGGAGAAGAGATCGCTGCCTTCAGCAAAAGACCTACGCCTATATTGATGCCTGCCGAAACAAAGCCGATTGCCTGATTGCCCTTTTTTATTTCCTCAGGAAAGGAACAGGGAATTATCAGGTCAATAAGCCAGTTTCCGAAAAACATGAGTATTATACCGAGACATGAATAAATACACACATCCATAATATCCCATAATAAATTTGACAGATCCATATTTTTGTCCTCCTTGATGAAAAATTATTTACCGCTGCTGATACCGCCGCCCGAAGATTTTCTCGTACCGATGCTTGACTGTCTTACACTGCTTGAATAAGAATTGTATGAATTGGAAGAATTATAGCTGATATCGGTATCATTGTATGTACTGTAAGATGATGCCGAACTGCTGTATCTGCTCGAATCCGAATTATAGCCGAGTGTACGGTAGAATCTCCTGTAATACCGTCTTGAATGTCTTGTTCCACGATAAAGATCCCTGTCGCTCGTATATGCATATTTTCGTCCCGATACCTGTACAAGTACTGTTTCATTATCATCCGACATATAAACAAGACAGTATTCATCATCAGTAAGGATAGCAACAGAATTATCGTTATCTTCCGTATTCTGCTGAACACTTGAAGATTTGCCGTTTATTCCTTTCAATATGTCCTTAGCTACCGAATCGACTGAAGACATAGTAGCCGCCATATAAACATCTGCTTTCTCCTGTTCATTGCCTGTAACGGAAGTCTGATATACATATTCATCGCTGTCTTCGAGATATTTTTCAACACTGCCGTTAAGAAACAGACTGCCTAATACAGGCATTAAGACCGTCAAAAAAATCAATGCGAACATCACTATCGGAACTACCAATAAAATTACTTTAGCACCCTTGCTTGTGTAACCGGAACTGTTATTGGATACTTTATTCGGTTCACTTCGCTCAAAAAGAACATCTGTCACATCAACATAATGCCCGTAGGAATACTCTGCCCCGTCACTCCAGACTTCCTCTGAAATGATCTTTTCTTCTGTACTGTCCTCATATTCGGTAAAGTAGGCTGCCTCTCCGCTGTCAACATCAACATTTCCCATACGGCTCATTACGATCTCACGGCCGCGGTCAACAACATGATAACCTGTCAGATCAGGTTTATAGCACATCCATGATATTGAATATTCATTGTAAGTCTCATCAATACTGAGCCATGCTTCCTTACCCCCGACAACAGCGACCATACGATATTCATCCCAATAACAGTTATCCTCACTGTTGCGGTATGTTATCTTTCCTACAACACGGTATTCTTTATCCTCAATACTTAAAACATCTCCAACTGAAAAAACCATTATTTCTCGCCTCCTTTATCAGCTAATTTTCTGTTCCTCTGAACTCATTTTATTTTTCAATTTCATTCAATTTTTCTCTATACCTGTCCAAATTAATCTCTGATATTATTATACACTATATGATATCAGCTTTTCAAGAAAAAACTATTAATTCTGACATATTTTTATAGATTTGCAAAGCCTGATACAGCTTCCATGCATATCATCGCATGCTTTATGAAATTATCCGCAGAAATGCTTTCATCAACATCATGTATATGGGCTTCGTCACCCGGGAATACAGGACCGAAGGCAACCCCGCAATTATTCAGCGTCCTTGCATAGGTCCCGCCGCCTGTAGAATATAGCTTTGGCTTCTCCCCCATTACATTTTCATAAGCGTCGGAAAGAATTTTTATAACGGGTGCATCATTTTCCATCGAAAGGGGCAGCTCATGACCTATAAGCTTTGTTTTCAGTCCGTCAATAGCAGCTCTCTGTCTGATTTTTCTTAGAATCCTGCCGCTGTCCGCTGATACAGGATAACGTACATCCAGCAGCACACGGCATATATTTTCATCAATATCTACCCTACCGACATTTACAGTCAGTTTTCCGCTTTCCTCATCGGCACAGGCAATTCCAAGGGAGCTTCCGTCAAGTTCAAGACCTATGGCGTCATCAATAAAGCTGCACAGACTTCCTAAAGCAAATTCGCCAAAGCTTGCGGCAAGTATCTTTATCAGGTTCGTAGCGATATTAAGACCTGCCTCCGGAGTTGATGCATGGGCAGCCTTTCCTCTTGCATCAATATGCAGACCATCCTGTGTGAATATAAAATCATATTCGCCCGGCTTTGCATCAGAAAAACGTCTGAGTCTGTTATCCTCCGACTCCGTACAGTCAACAAGAGCATATGCCTTTGAAGGAACTGCATTTATTGCATTTCCAGCATGAAATTCTGTAAGCACCGTACCGTCATGAGACGGTGCAGATACCTCAAGGTGCATTATTCCCTTTTCCTTGATGCATATTCCGTAATCGGAATCGGGAGTAAACGCCATATCGGGCATTTTTTCGCTTTTGAAATATTCCTCCATATCATGCATACCGATCTCCTCAGCAGCACCGAATATAAGTCTTATCTTTCTCTTTGGCACTATACCCTTATCCTTTAAGGCTTTAAGGCAATAAAGAGCTGTCATGGCGGGACCTTTATCATCAACGATACCTCTGCCGTACATTCTTCCATCCTTTTCCGTAAGCGCAAAGGGCGGAACGCTCCATCCCTCTCCTGCGGGTACAACATCAACATGGGCAAGTATGGCTGCAATTTCGTCTCCCTCACCGTATTCTATATGTCCGGCGATATTGCCGATCTTTTTTACGGCAAAACCCATATCCTGCGCTCTTCCTAATATAAAGTCCAGAGCCTTTTCGGGTATCTCTTTGCCCTCACAGGATACCGAGGGGATAGACAAAAGCTCATTAATATCCTTTTTCAGATCATCAATATATTCAAGTATGATTTCTCCCGTCATTGACCTGCACTCTCCTTTTCCCTGTCTGTAATTCCGCTTATTATCGTTTTGTCAATAATAAAGCGTGGACGATGTTTGCTTTCACTGTATATTTTTCCTACATATGTCCCGACTATACCGATACCAAGCATCTGTATCCCGCCAAGGAACCATATGGAACACATAAGCGACGCCCATCCCGCAACGCTGCTGCCTGTAATAACCGAAACTATCGCATATATAAAGAATATGAAACTAAGTATACAGATTATGATACCTGCATTGGAAATAATTTTAAGCGGCTTGACGCTGAACGAGGTTATTCCGTCAACGGCAAATCTTATCATTTTTTTCAGCGGGTATTTTGACTCACCCGCAAATCTCTCGCTTCTTTCGTAATAGACATAATCGCTGCGGAAACCGATAAGCGGAACAATACCTCTGAGGAAAAGATTTACCTCTTTATATTCTGCAAGCGCATCAAGCGCCCTGCTGCCGAGCAGTCTGTAATCAGCATGATTATACACTATTTCAACGCCCAGAGCAGCCATAAATTTATAGTAGCCCTGAGCAGTTCCTCTTTTGAATGCAGTATCCTTCTCACGGCTGCTTCTTACTCCGTATACGACCTCACAGCCGTCCTGATATTTAAGCACAAATTCATCAATGACCCCGATATCATCCTGAAGATCAGCGTCAAGAGAGATAACACAGTCGCATTTTCCCCTTGCCGTCATAAGACCTGCAAGGAGTGCATTCTGATGTCCCCTGTTACGGCTGAGCTTCACGCCGCCGACATATTTATTATCACTGCTGAACTTTTCTATAAGCTCCCATGTTTTATCTTTGCTTCCGTCGTCCACAAAAAGCATACGGCTTTCCTTTGAGGCTATACCGTCGGATATCAGCTGTTCAAGCTTTTCACTAAGTCTTTTTACTGTTTCGGGCAGAACTTCCTCTTCATTGTAACAAGGTATGACAAAATAAACTACTGACATTTTAATTCTCCTGACACAAAATATTTTCATCTATAAACTGCATATACGGCTTGCGGTAATAAACACTGTCAGTATTATTTCTGTACCATTCATATTCTTCCCGCAGACCCTCAGAAAGCGGTATCGTATCGGGCATAAGCTCATTTTGCTTTGAAACATCAAGAGAATACCCGTAATCGTAAAAACAAAAATAATCCCTTTGCGGCACAGACTTATCAACGCTGACAAAACGGACATTTTTCCCGACAGCCTTATAGCACATTTCCACCCATTCCCTGACAGTGACCAGATCCTTATTTCCGACATTGAAAATATGCTGAACAGGACGTTCCCTGAGAATAATTTCCATAAACCTGCACAGATCGGCGGCATTAAAGAATTGGAGCTTCATTTCACCATTTTGCGGGATAAAGAAATCCCTGTCCGCAATAGCACAGTCAAAAACGAAAGCTTCACGATACAGATTATCATAAATGCCGTAAAAATATGGCGGTCGGAGAATATAAGCATCGGGCACACGGCTCAGAAGATACTGTTCGGCTCTGACCTTATTCATACCGTAATCACTCCAGACGGAATTAAAACCTATCTGCTGATCCTCGCAAAAGGGCTGAACATTTGTTTCGGGATATACAGCGCTTGAACTAATAAAAATGTAATTATCGAATGTAACGCCCGAATCGAGAAGCGCACGGACATGATCTTCTGTATAAGCGGTAATATCAAGGATAACATCAAAATGCTTTCCGTTAAGTGCGCTGCCTGTATTCATTCTGTCACAGCAGATATGATTTACGCCGTCTATTTGTTTTCTGCTGCCACGATTAAGAACTGTTACATCATTTTCTTTACGGACAAAATACTCAGCCGTATATTTACTGATAAAAGTTGTTCCGCCGGTGATCAGTATATTCATAATAAATCTCCCCTTATTAACAAACCAGAAAATAATCATTTTCCGTGATCTATTACAATTATCTGATTATATTATAGCACACTTTTCTCCCCTATTCAATACCACCCGGCGAGTCGACGGAGCCATAACGCAGCAGTCGCTCCACTCCGTTCCGCTCTGACTAATAAAGAGTTTGTTGGTTGGCTGCGGTTGTTACTTAATATACAATGTGCTACTATAAAATAATTATGCTTTATATACATATATTTGTTTATATATAAAAAAAAGTCGCCCTAAAAGAGCGACTTTGTGTTGGCATCTTCCTATCTTCC
>DEHG01000085.1:7332-7521 GCA_002351795.1 Ruminococcaceae bacterium UBA2806
CTCGACGTCATCAACACCAACTTTTTCACGGCTTTTCACCGTTACTTTTTTCTGACTCGTGGGGGAATCGAACCCCCGTTACCGGCGTGAGAGGCCGGTGTCTTAACCGCTTGACCAACGAGCCTTGTTCAGGCGGCCCGAAGTCTTCTGACTCCGAGCCTCATGGTGCACCATCAGGGACTCGAACCC
>DEHG01000027.1:0-4820 GCA_002351795.1 Ruminococcaceae bacterium UBA2806
TGTTCAATTGTTTTTTCTCTCATACACCCTCCACAGTTCCTCAAATGCCTTTATCGCTCCACAGCAGGCACCGATACGTCTCAGATAGTTTAAGATGACTGTATGTTCAGCGGCTGTCGGAAAATTGAAATCGTGCAGCATATCACGGACAAAATCACCGCAGGGAGATGCTTCCTTTTTCCACTGCTTTGCCCAGATAAAGAAAGGGCTGGGATTTTCGTTCAATTCTCTTGTAAGGACAATGCGGTATCTCCAATTCAGTTCATTCGGAGACACGGGATTATAACCTGCAAGCATCATGGCATCCTTGAATTCATTGTTTGTGAGATAAATGCCCGTATCATGTTCAAGAATGTGTTTCATGCCATAGCTTGTGCGTCCCTGAAGGATTTTCTTTGCGGGGCGGATGTTGTTCTTTATCCATTCCGATACAGCCGCTATCGTCGCCTCGTCCTTTTCGGTGATAAGCGTTTCGTCAATGTATCCGTTCTCGATTGAATAAGGTCTGTTGTTTCTAATCATAGCTTTTTTCCTTTCCGGGGCTGTTCCACTTGTTCACACTTGTTCCATAGGGTTGTTCCGCCTAAACGCCTTGATTTCAAGCGTTTTTTCGGCATTTGTGGAACAAGTGAACACAAAAACCCCTATACGCGCGTCACGCATACGCACACACACACCGTATTGATATATATATAAATATAAAATTAAGTCTATATAGTAATTCTTGTTCAGTTGTTCCAGAATTGCTCCAAACGCTCATAAAATCTATGTTTTTTGTCTGGAACAACTCTGGAACGAGATGGAACAAGCGGAACAATCGGTTGATATTTCCTGTTTTATGGCTCATACTGGTATTTTTTACACTGCGGTTCAATCTGCTGAATGGGACGGCTTGTCCTGTCCGTGCATTGTCCAAATGGGCTGTCCACGCTGAAATCCGCATAAACACTGATGTTTTTACAACCCGTGGCACAACTGGACTGAAAAATCCCTATACGCGCGTCACGCATATGTGCATACGCACATACACACCGTATTGATATATATAAAATTAAGTCTATATAGTAATTCTTGTCCAGTTATCCACAAAGTTTCAAAAAGCAAGTGTTAATCAGTGTTTCGAGATGTGGACAGCTATTGGACATTTGGCGGACAGATTTGGCTGTCCTCGTACAATGCACTAAATAGCACAAGATGATTTATTCCAATAGCTGTCAACCAATTGTCTTTATACCTATAAATGAGCAAATCTGACAACTTGCACAAATATTTTGCTTAAAATCGAAATTCACCCCCTGCATTCATCCCTTGAATCAACGAGATTCAAGGGATTGTTTGTGCATTATAACGAAACTTTTGAAATTTGCTCATTTATAGNNAAGCACTCGCACCAGATTTCCATATTGCTGACGGTTTCTCTTTTGTTTTTGCCCTCGGCGTGAGTCGGTGCATCCTTATCCTGGAGAAACTCTCTTCTCTGCCAAATATTCATGCTGTCCCAATTGTCGGGGAGAAGTTCCTCCAAATATTCACGAACCAATCCCTCACGGTCGTCATGCTCCATCGCTTCACGCTGTTCCTGCTCGGCATATTTTTCAAGTTCGGAGTCAAGATATAATTCTTCTCCCGACTCTGCGATTTCCTTGACTTCCGCCCATATCTGCTCCACTGTACCTCTGTCAAGCTCCCACGGCTTGTGTTTTCCTTCACCGCTTACTTTGACATTCCAGAATCTGCGGTTGCCGGTTATATCACGCAGGTAGCCGTTTTCGCTGTTCGTTGTACCGAAGAAAATACACTGCCTTGGATGCGGTGTTACCCTTCTGCCGAAACTCGCACGATACTTATCGTCCTGTCGGGAAATAAAGGCTTTCACCTTATCAATATCAGCTTTTTTCATGCCGGCAAGCTCTCCGATTTCCAGAATCCAATAGCCCTGTAATTTTTCAGCCGCTGTTTTATCGTTCATATCGGAGAGTGCCAAGCTGTCAGAAAACCATTCCATACCCAAAGCGGCAATAAATGTACTTTTGCCGATACCCTGTGCTCCGTTGAGAACCAGCATGGTATCAAATTTGATGCCGGGGTGATATACACGCATATAAGCGGCACAAAGAGTCTTTCGTGTTACCGCCCTGACGTATGTGTTGTCCTCTGCACCGAGGTAGTCGATAATGGCTGTTTCGGCTCTTTTGACACCGTCCCACAGCGGCAGTGCTTCATACATTTCATGAATGGGGTGGTAGGAACGGTCGTCCGTCACCTTCGTTACGGCTATATGGTAATTTCTGTCCGAAAAGCGTCCGTAGTGGGAATCAATATAGCTGATAAGCTGTGCATCGTCCGCATCACGCCAGAATCTTGCCGGATGTTTCCACGGCACTTCGCCCTTGATTTCCATGCCGTCCGCCAGTGCATTAAACACGATGGCTTTCAGGTTAGGGTCGTTTTCCATGATAACGGTGATGTTGTGCAGACAGTTTTCAAGACTGCCGTTTTTGTCTCTGCTGAGCTGCTTTGTCCAGTCGGTATCTTCAAAGTCTTTTTCAGCTTCATCGAATTTTTCTTTTGCCGCTGCGATTTTCACCGTATCGTCCTGCATGGCAAAATCGCACATTGCCTTGAACGATGCCTTGTCGTCTTTATCTCCGAATTTGTGTACACGAACAAGGTCAAAGGCATTGAGCAGCTTTCCTCCTGCTGGGTCTGTGGCATGGTGGCTGTATGCGAACTTATCATCGTAAATAACGACACCCGCTGTGCCCTCGCCGGGGATATAATCATATCTGCCCTCTATAGCGGACTGTTCGTAAACATCTGATAAAAATTTGCTTATGGTGTCCTGTATGGTATAGGTTCTGCAAAACACACCCACTATTCCGCCTTTGGCAAGAGGGTCTTCCGCCTTTTTCTGTGCCGCTTGTTTAGCTTTGCTTTCACGGGAAGATGTCGGCAGTCTTGTAATATCTGTCCATTCGGGGTGAGCCGCAAGGATAACATCGGGGTCAAGCCACTCTTTTTCGGCTTCCTTATACACGAAAACTCCATTCATCGGCGTGGACGGCCAATACATCAGCTGATTCGGCTGATAGGAACATTCGTCAAAATAATCCATGCCAAGCGACTGTGCCACATAGCGGGAAACTGCGGCAAATTCATCCGGTGTAACATCTCTTGTAAGGGGGAAAATGATTCTGACTCTCGGCTTTTCCTCCGTACTGCTGTGTGTGGTATAAAGGCATGAGGTATAGGGAACATTGGTTTCATAGTTTTCAAGAAAAGCCCTGTCAATCCGGTCACCGTCCAAAGCTATCATTGAACGGCTTGTCACCATATCAGCTTTTCTGCGGCCGCCTTTCAGCACACCGCCGACAAAACCTCCGTGATCTTTGGCATCGGCTCTCTGCGTCTTTGACATCTTTGCGTATTCTTCCGCTGACTCCGTGGTGCGGATAGGTGTTTTCAGTCTTTCTTTCAGTGCATCGTACTTGATGGTCTTATTGACCCACTTCTTTGCATTGCGGCTGTTGCCGTAAGCTATTGATAATTCTCTCATAAAGTACCTCCTACAATTCTTTTGCGGTCGTCAAGGTTCATTTTCAACTCACGGAGTGTGCCTTTCCAATAGGGCTGCACGAATACTTTTTTACCGTTTGTATAATGTCTCCAATGACCTATGACATACCAGACCAAAGTGTTTTTGTGGTTTCCGTACATAGCTGTCTGTATATCTTCGTATCTGATGATGTGCTTTTTGACATATCTTGTCACTCTTTTACGCTTTTTTGACTTTTGATGTTTTTTAACCGCCTCCGTTCTCGGATGAGAAAATATTGTCCGTACGGTCGGGTGAAGCAGAGCAATCTGGATGCCGTACCAGGTGTTCAGAAAGAGTACGGCATATTTCAATACTCCCGACAAAGACATATTCTGACTCATATACTCACGCTGTTCCTTTGAAATGTTATGCCAGCCGTAATCGGACAGCATAATGCTGTCAACCCCCTCACACACCATCATCGGAACAAACGAAGTTTGATCTCCCTGTACCGTAACGACAGCACCAACGCAGGCAAGTGAGCCTCCTGCATTTTTGATTCTGTCACGATAATCCTCAAAAACAACCACTCTTGCACTGCACACTCTGCCGTTTTCCTTATCGACATCTCTTTCATCGACTGTAATGTCACAGTCAAGCAGCGGCACGGTACCGGCAAAAAACAGATCGGAGGGAACACTGCCGTCTTTGGAGATGCCGCTGTTTTTCCAAAGTTCACAGATAGCAGTATCTTCTCTGCCCATCATGTGTATATAGTCACTCGGCTTGGATTTGCATATATCATCCCAGATCATTCGGTTGGTATTTTCACCAAGATATGTGACAGGACAGCAGTGCAGGGCACTGTTTTCATCTGTAACATTATTGCGTTTTTTCATTTCTTTTCTGAATGCGACAAGGTCTTTTACGCTGATTTCAAGCGGATGTTCGTCACAGTACTCCAACACCGCAAGCACCTTTTGAAACTCGTCATCGGACATAGCCATAAAGTTTCTTTTGAACTCTGTAAACTGTTCCTGTGTCATCAGCTGTGCAAGTCCCATATAAATGGAATGAAAAGCCTGTTCTCTCGTAAGTTCCATCATACATCCTCCTCCAAATTATACTCTCTGTATAATTCTGTAAATCGGCGAATTTTTATTCCTTTTCTATTCGCCCTGCTGATTTCTGCTTTCATGCCTTCCGTGACAGTATCGCCAAACACCCACAGCTGCTCACAGCGGCCGATCAGTACCATGTCCATAAACATTGCAAGGTCACG
>DEHG01000027.1:5025-6149 GCA_002351795.1 Ruminococcaceae bacterium UBA2806
TGTATATTCGTCAAAGCGTGGTACGCTGTGGGGTCGTGGTATCTTTCACTGTTGTAAATGTTCATAAGAATCTCCTTTCACCGATAGGGTAACGAATCGTTACGGTATTTGTTTTTTGGAATACCGTCGTAATTTGCTACGGTATTTTTCTTTGCTGAAGGGGCGGACAATTCATCGTCCCCTTTTCGTAGGGCTGCAATCTGCTCCGCTGTTAAAGGGTGTCGCATTTCGTTACTCCCTTTTTAGGCGGAGCAGCAAGCTATTGTCTCATCAGACCGATCAATGTCATTGTAGGTTTCGATATCTATGAAATCTTCTTTATGATTTTCATATATTTTTGTATGTGATGTTATGCACAATCCTAAAAATAGCCGAATACGAATACTCATACATCTTCGATAAAACAGATATCTCCATTCCGCTTTCATATAAGTGACGAATACTTTTTACTTCATTATCCGATAGTTTTTTGTGATGCGTTATATCAATTTGCGAATGCTCTGTACATTCCGGAAAGTTCAGGTATGCGAATTCACCAAATAAAATTCGCGCTGCATAATCATATGCTTTGGCTGCTTCACAAGAATGTCTGAATCTGCCAAGATAAATAGCTCGACCATTATAGTTGATTTGGGCTTGCCAGCGCCCATCCGACAAAAAACAAACGCCTTTATATGGATTGCTGCCAGTCGACATTTTTTCTTTGTTCATACTGTTTTGCTGTTGTGAACATATCCTCAGATTAATTCTACGGTTATCTAACTTATTTCTGTTGACATGGTCAACCGTTTCATCTTTTTTTGCATTAGCAATTATTCTGTGCAATAAAACTTGATTTTTCCCACAGCCGCTTGTTGCATATCCATGCCTACCAATCGACCATTGATAATTAGATGCTTTATCGACATCACAACCATCAAGTAAAATACAATAATTTCCACAATGCAATTCAGCTGTTCCATCATCGTGAACATAGTATATATTCCGACAAATTTTCATATTCGCCACACCTTCCTTTCCGCAACTTCGGGCAGTGGGGTCAGTCCCACCGCCGTACTTTCGCTTTTGTATCAGTTCAGGAAATCGTCATCATCGTCAATGTCGGCAAAATCGTCCTCTGCTCT
>DEHG01000072.1:0-8991 GCA_002351795.1 Ruminococcaceae bacterium UBA2806
TTATGAAAAGGGCTTGTCATAACGTTTAAAAAGACATTTCTTTCCGAGAAAAAAGGTTTATTACTTGTATACAGAAAATGCTGTGCAGCCGGTAATTATCGAATAATAGCATTACGATAATTACCGACTGCCTGAAACATTTTGCATCTGCTTTTCCGGACCAAATTTATTATTTTTTTCTTGAACGCAGTGATTTGATACCGACTTTAATTGTACCCACTGCAGGTATCATAAGAAAAACGATCCCCGCAATCCCGAACAATAAGCTTGAAGAATCATCTGCAATTTCATAATCCTCTTCGTTATCATTATAATAAACAAATACGGTTTTTTTATCGCCTATTTTTTCGGTCGGCTTTGTACTGCTTTCACGTTCTTCATAAAAGCTGTACTTTTTTTTGCTGTAAATGTTTTCAAACCTCCATGTCAGCTTATACTCATAATATGTATCATATTTATTGTAGTTTGTGCGGTTGGGATCATCCTTGTTTTTAAGCTTTTGCTTTTCCCGTACATCGGTATCCATCAGTACTGCTTCCGTACTGAACTTCACCTGTGACAATAAATAATCCTTCCAAATATAAAGCGTTATAAGAAAAGCAATGAGGCTGATAATGATACAGGCAATATACCATGTGTTGATTCGTTTTTTCATATCTGTTTCATCTTCTCTCGTCATGCTCTACAGGATCACTTTCAGCGTTGACCGTTACGGTACATTTCCTGCTCAAATTTCCGCATAATATGGTTATTTCTGTTCTGCCTTCGGAGTGACCCTTAAAAGTCATGGCAAGAGTGTTCTTATCTATATGTACAACATCCGTAACAGCCGGATCACCGACCTCATATTCGACAGCTGAAAGATCTTTAATATTGCTTAGATCTATCTCAAGAGTAAATTCTTCATTCAATCCAATAGTTATTTCATCTGCGGAAATATTCAGCTCAGGCTCGGTATTTTTACTTCGTTCTTCTTCACTTCCGCTGAGAAGAACTACTATATCTTCGCCACTTGCGGCAAATAATCCTGCCTTCGGTCCCTGAGCAAAGATCGTACCGGTCGTGTACGGATTTTCCTCCCCGGCATATATCAGCAGGTTGAATCCTGCCTCTGTAACTATCTTATCCGCTTCATCAACCTCAAGTCCGATAATATCTGGAACTTCCGAGACTTGTTTTGCAGAATTTACGGTCAGTATGATCTCTGATCCTTTTTTTGCTTCGCTGCCGGGTTCAACGCTTTGTTTCAGCACTGTATCCTCAGCTTTGCCCGCATCGGTTTCATATGTAAATCTTACAGACAAACCGCTGTCGATCATTTTTTGCATTGCGTCATTACTGCTGCTTCCGACAGTATCAGGAACGCTGACTGTTTCTTTACCCTTGCTTACCGATATTTTAACAGTATCTCCAACTGCCGCTGCTTTTCCGCCGGCAGGCTCCTGTGATACTATAAGACCATGTGCTGCAGTATCGTTTTCAGTCATTTCCGATTCACATTTTAGACCGTAATACTCTAAAAGCTGCTTTGCTCTTTCATCATCAAGGAATGTTACATCAGGAACAACAACGCTTGCGTTTGCTGTTGATACAACTACCTTTACCGGCTCATCGGCTTTTTGTTCCGTACCTGCGGCAGGAAACTGCTCTATAATTGTACCTTCGGGCTTGCTGTCATCATATACTCTGTCTGTGACCTGTACGGGCGCACTGTCTTCTTTCGGGTTTTCAAGAACGGATTCATAGGGCATACCGGTCAGAGCGTCTGTTTTTGTCAGGACATCGGGATCGTTTTTCTCTGGTTCTGCGCCTTGTGAAACGACAATGTCCACCTTCTGATTTGCCATTACCTTGCTGTATGGAGCTATACTTTGTGAAATAACGCAGTTGCTGCAAATTACAGAATGATATTCCTTTGTTATAGAATAATTCATGCCTATATTATCGAGAACCTGAGTACATTCTCTAAGATCTATTCCCAGAAAATTAGGCATTGTAAATTCTCCGCTGTGAGCATTTACCGTTACACCTATAACAGTATTTTCACTTACTATAGAACCTTTATCTGTGCTTTGCGAAAGTACAAGGTTTTCTTCCTTGCCATCATCTGTTTTTTTACCCTCGATCTCTATAAGAAGTCCGTTCTTTTTCAGTTCCTCGGTCGCTTCGGATAGACTGTAATTAACAACACTCGGAACAATTGTCTGTCCTTCTGCCATTACATCTGTAGTTGTCGTATGTCCGCCGTTTACCAATGCATTTATTCCGAAAGCTGCGCCGGCTATCACTGCTGCCGACAGGACAGGAATACCGATTTTTGCCCATAGCGGAAATTTTTTTCCCTGTTTTGATCTCAGCATAACGGGACTGTCGCTTTGAAGTTCTTTTAAAAATGTTTCCATATCGGGGGTGCGCTTAGCGGGATCGACCGCAGCAGCGTTTATAAGGGCATTTTCCTTTGTTTTTTCAATTTTAGCTCCGTAAGCGGAAGGCTTTTTAAGGATATCCCTGTGCTTTTTTTCATATATTTCCCTGCGCTCTGCTTGTGAAGGGAGCTTGGCACCCAGCATTTCATACATTATCACTGCACAGGAAAAAACGTCATTTTCCGGGGAAATATCTATAGTATCTGAATCATCCATCCTTTCGGGCGGGTAATACCTGTCACTGTCCTCCCTTTTTCTTTCAGCACCCTCATCGGTTACATTGAAGAAAAGATTCGTAAGATAATCGCTGAATACAAGAGAATTTTCAGCCGTCAACATAAAGCTGTCCGGAGAAAAGCCCCCTGATACATATCCGTTTTCATGAAGCTTATCAAGCGAACGGATCACGGGCAAAAATAATTTTTCGACTGAATTCATCGTCATAGGAGCTTCTTCGCTGATATGCTGTGCAAGCGGTTTTCCGTCGATCAGTTCCGTAATAACATAGGCGGTATTGTTTTTTTCAAAGCTTTCATGTATGGAGCATATATTATCGGGAAGATGTGTTTCCGCCAGAAGCTGGGCTTTTTTAAGAAGTATATTCATATATTTATAAAATGACTTCTGCTTTACCACTGTAAGCGGTATTTTTCCCATTTCCCTTGCGGCGTATCTTGTCGGAAAATATTCGTTTATTCTTACCTTTCTTTCTGTAAGAGCATCCCAGCCTATATATTTTACAGTCCAGCTGTCAATAGACAAGGGCATACCCACGATATATCTGTCCGCAAGAACCTGTCCGGGTTCCATGCATCTTGAATCTGTCGGCAGAGTTCCTTCCTTAAAGCCGCATACGGGACAAATTGTAAATCCGTCTTCATATTGAGCCATACATTTCATACAGAATTTCATTGTACATCCCTCGCTTATTTCAAAGCGGCAAACCGCATATTTGCAGATCTGCCGCTTGACTGTATTGTTTTTTATTTTTGATACTGCATACCTTACGCTAACGGGAGATTTATCCCATTGCGGCGTCACCGGTAAAGTATTTCTGAGTAAAGCATTTATATTTTGTGCCGTCAGAACGAGGATATTCCGTCATACAAAGAGTAAAGTAAATATCCCTGTCTCCGATCTTCCATAGTATATCTTCTTTTTCTTCATTTGCCGGTTCACCGAATACGGCACGGGCTGTTTTGGCGATCTCATTATCAAATTCTCCGGGGTAGGAGTATTCAACACCCACAAGCTTGTTGTCTTTATAGAAAAGATCAATTGAATCTATATAATCAGCGCTGTACCTCGGTGTTTTTATCGGAATATTCAACATTATATATTCGTCCCCATATATGGGATGTTCCTTTGACCAATACAGTGTTCCTTCAAACAGATCCGCAGTTTCTTCTATGCCTTTACCGAAAAGACTGTACAACATCTGGAGCAAGCCGTCTTCTATTTCAAAATTATTTTTAAGATCGGGGAACTCAATAACTTCACTGCTTTCTGAAACCTGTGACGTTGAGTTGCTGCTTTCAGTCTTGCTTTCATCGGCAGAGCTTTCTGTTTTTGATTCGGTCTTGCTTTCTTCAGCAGAGCTTTGTGTTTTCGACTCGGTTTTGCTGTTCTGAACGGAGCTTTCTGATATGGATTCGCTTTTGCTTTCGTCATGAGAGCTTTCACTTTTTTGTATTATAGCAGCAGCGGATGATTCCTGCGGTTCTTCCTGCTTATTGCCGCCCGTAAAAACTATTGCCGCTGTTATGCCTGCTGCCAAAATCAGCACGACAACAATACCGATAATAAAAGGCATTTTGCTTTTATTTTTGTTTTTTCCGGCTTCTTCTGAGACGGAAGTATCTGGCTCTTCATTCTTTTCCGACTCTGATGATTCAGACGGGTTTGATTTTGGTTTTTCTTCCTCTTCAACATAATGGGGAACATATTCCGACAGACGTAACTCGTTATCGGACGGCGGGAGGATTGTTTTCTCGTTATCCTGACGAGTATCCGCTTTTTTCGGCAAAGGAGCTTCTATAGTACTGCTTTTTTCACCAATATCAATCCCGGGAACTGTCCCCAGTTCTTCGATAAGCTCATCAATGCTTTGTATACGCTCATCTGGTTTTATTGCAAGTCCATGTCTGAGGACCTTTTCAAAATCCGGTTCTATCTCCACACCAAGCTCCGAAGGCATTTTCAGCTCGTCTTCAAAAACTCTGTCCGGTGCATCCGGCGGGACCGTTCCCGTTATACACCTGTACATTGTAGCACAGATAGCGTATACATCAGTCCATGCTCCCTGTATGCCATGACGGCGGTACTGCTCCATTGGCGCATAACCGTGTTTGAGCATGACCGAAAGACTTCTTTCATCGGCAAATTCCCTTGCAGCACCAAAATCGAGCAGCTTGACATCTTCACCGACAAGCATTATATTATCGGGACTGATATCCCTGTGGATAAGCTTTTTTTCGTGTATTTTTTTCAGTGAACGGAAAACCGGCATCAGCAGACAGACCGTATTATACGGAGATATCTTCTCTACCTGTGAAAGATAGGATTTAAGCGTTATTCCTTCCAGATATTCCATTACAATATATACGGTATGGTTTTCCTCAAAAAAGTCCTTTACAGCCACGATACCGGGTTCATTATTGAACTTTGCAAGGGTACGGGCTTCACGCAGAAAATTCTCACGACTTTTCGAGAACAATTCCTTTGCCGATTCCGTACTTATACTCAGAACATCATTTGATACGGTATTATTTCGGTTGACCATTCCGTTCGGGAAAAATTCCTTGACTGCCACACGGTACTGAAGCAGTGTGTCAAGCCCGATATAGGTGATTCCGAAACCGCCTTCTCCTATAACACCGCCGATCAGATAACGGTTATTAAGCAAAGCCCCCTGTTTAAGAGTATGAGCAGGATGCTTATATTCTTCCGTATTCTTACCGCACTGCGGACATATACCGTTTCCCTCCGTCAGCTCGGACATACAATAAGGACAATATTTCACTGTTATCATCTCCTGTCATTCCGTTACCATGAGAAACGATCGCTGCAAAGCGGAACGAATACCATTTTTGTCTGACCGAGCATAATAATATCGTAAGGATTCAGTTCTTTATATGTAAGAACCATTTCCTTATTTACATAAGCATATGTTTTTCCTTCCGCATTTTGCAGGAAAAACTTTTTATTCAGCGGGTCGTAAACTATTATTGCCTGAACGCCTCTTGATATGCTGCGGTCATTATGGAGATCAATATCTGCAATATGCTCGGCATCGCCTCTGCCGACAGTACATTTTGGCGTTGTTATTGTAAATACCTTTCCTTTTGAGGATGTATTGGTCACGGTCAGCCATGCAAGCACAAAACCATCGTTAATATCATCAAAAAGAATCTGAGTTACTCCCTCGTCATCCGGCGGGGCAGCTTTTTTGCGGGCATCCTCGATATTGCCGGTAAAACTGCTCTCGCTGATCTGTTCGGTCAGAGAACGATCTTTTACGGCAGGAGCCTGTGTATGTACAGGGATTTCGGTTTTATTGACCGATGCAGATATTTCCGGATCCGGCATATTGTGTACCGGCAAAGGTTTTTCCTGAACGGGAGCGTTTTTTTCGGGTGTTGTCTGCGGACGAGGTGTTCCGCACTGAAAACAGAATTTACCCTTGTTTTCTGCGCCGCATATGCACTTCCATCCGTTATCCTGCTTTTCCTCTTTTTTGGGTTCGGGTCTCGGACTTCCACATTCAAAGCAGAACTTCCCGCTATTTACAGATCCGCAGCTGCATCTCCACGTTTCCTCTTTTACTGGCGAAGATTCCTTGCTGACGTTCTCAACGAAAGAAGCTTTCTTTTCGGGAACGGGAACAGCGGGTGCAGGATCAATGTTTTCGGGTTTGTCGTCAGCCTTTACGGGAGCCTGCAAGATCGGTTCCGGCTTTGCTGCGGGAACGGTTACAGGCTTTTTTTCCGCAGCAGGCTCATCTGTTTTCGGTTGCGGCGCAGGCTCTATAACAGGCTTCGGAGCAGGCGCAGGCGCTTTTACTGCGGAACAATGGGGACACTGTTCATATTTATCCCCGTCATAGTAATGTGAATTGGGACATCGTTTCAATTTCATGGGTCTTCCTCCATAGAATCAGGTATATATCAATGCAAAAGTCGTATTATCTGTCGGCGCTGTACATTTCATTACCGCATTCCTTAAAGCATCGGCTGCCGAAAAAATATCATTTTCAGAATATATAATATCATATATAATATCTTCCGTCAATGATTTATATAAGCCGTCCGTAGTTACAAGCAGTTTATCTCCTTTTTCAAGCAGAAAAGGTTTAAGGCTAAGATCAACTATATCCATCCCGCCCATTCCGATATAGCTTGCAAGATGTTCTGCACGATTCATCTCACGGCGGAAGGTATCCTCATCGATCAGACCCTTTTGCTTTCTCAGTTCAAGAACATATCCGTAATTATGATCTGTGGTGATCTGCTTTAATCTGCCATTTCTCATGATATATAGTCTGCTGTCACCGACCGAAAACCAATTAAGCTCCCCTGAGCAGATATGTACTGCTACAGCGGTAGTACCGCATCTTCCCCCGTATTTTTCATTTATTTCCGTATCTGCGCTTTCGGCTGCTTTTAAAATAAAATGCGGGAAATTGCCGGTATATTCTGTACGGAAAAGCTCCGTAAGCCTTTCTGCCGTGAATTGAGAGGATTCTTTTCCATGGGCGCTTCCGCCTATACCGTCGCATACAACGACAAACATCCCATTATCGGTCATGCATCCGCCGTAAGCGTCTTCCTGAACTTTTCGTGTTCCGATATATGACCTTATTTCATACATCATATCAGATCACCTTCTAACGGTCACGGCAATTGCCGTATAGTTATCCATTGACTTTTCTTTGCTGTTTTTTCTGGCAAGTAATGCCATACTGTTAAGCCATTTTTTTACCGAACGGGATTCACTGAGAGTCTTTTCCATTTCTTTCTCGGTAACAGGTTCCCAGAAGCCGTCCGAACAAAGCAGAAAATAGTCACCCTCCGAAATATCAAAGCCGGAGACATNNATCTCGAAGGATTCAATCTCAAATTTAAGATGTTCATGTTCATCGCCCAATGCCCTCAGGATCTTATTTCTGTCGGGATGTGAGCGTATCTCTTCTTCTTTTATCTCGCCTGTCAGAGCAAGCATCTGCGGTATGCTGTGATCCCTTGTCCTTGAGATCACGGCATTGTCTCTGAAACGATAGAGTCTTGAATCACCGACATGGATACTGAAGCCCTCCGTTTTGCAGATAAGAAGGATAACGCAGGTAGTTTTCATTTTATCCGTAAGTCCAAGTTCCTGCTGCTTTTTTCGCAGAGCATTCTGGGTACTGTCAATAACGGTATCAATAAACTCCTGAATACTCCGGCAGCTATGAAAATACTCCTTAATATATCCCACGGCAAAATGGGATGCTTTATCCCCCATTCCGTGACCTCCGAGACCATCGCAAAGAATAAAACAATCCGTACCGCTTTTTGAAGCATTTCCCGAAAAGTCTTCATTGACCGGTCTGCCGCCCTTATCGGTAAATGAGCTGAAATCTGTTTTCATATATCATCACCGCCGTATCATCCCTGTTCAGGATTACGATTGCATTCTCCGAGTCCTTTGTCCGTTTCTTCGATAACGGCTCGTATCTCTACAAGAACATTACACATATTGGCAAGGATATCGCCTATACCTTTAAGATTAGTACGCACCTTATTCGCATCATCAAAAAAAGCATCTGCGCCTTCGCCCTGCCATTCCATCTTTTTGAGTATTTCTGCGTACTTGCTGTTTATCTGATCGTACCGTCTTATGAAGTTGTCTTTTTTTGCTATACATCTGTCCATTACTCTTGTATCAATACAATGATAATCACTGCTCTTTACATCAGCCATTTCAAAACCCCCTTATATCTTTATGATCTTTATCTTTTTAAGTTCGTCGGATTCGATATCATAATAATAGCCGTCTCCGACTTCACATCTTGCATATTCGTTTTTCAGTTCCTTCGGATCCATCTCCCCGAATACGGAACGGCTGCCTCTGTCAGAAACAAATTCCGCAATATTATCGAGAAGAAATGCCGCCGCTATGCTGTTATTGAGAGATGATTCCGTATCCCTGTCATTATTGCTTACTTTTCTGACATCGGAAAAAATGAACCATAAGCCCTTTTCCTCTGCGGAGGCTATCATCTTCGGGAACACATTTTTCAAAAGCTGTGCGCCGTTTGCCTGGAAAAGCATTTTACTTTGAAGCACGAAAACTGTCCCGTAATTATTTTTCTCCACAAAATCCTTATTCAGAACGCCTCGTTCCATTTTTGCAGCATAACCATTTTTGTCCAGAAATTCATATAATTCCTCTATGGAAGAAATATAACTTCCACGGGCTTTGTTTTCTTCATAAATATCCGCAAGCTGTCTGCGCCCGTCATCAAAAAACACAAATCTGAAATCATTATGTGCTTTGCTTATGGAACGAACGAGCAGATGAAGCA
>DEHG01000072.1:9000-21790 GCA_002351795.1 Ruminococcaceae bacterium UBA2806
GCAGATTTGTTTTTCCGAATTTCTTTTTTCCGTATACAGCCAGAGAATGTATCTCATGCATATTGACAGATATAGGCTTATGGTCATAATAATCAAGCCCTACAACAGGATTTTCCGGATCAATATCATCCTCAAAGCTTTTTGACATATAATCAAAGAAATTGTCCTCGGTAAGATCTCCGTCAAAAGCTGTAAGCTTATCCGTTCCCGTTTCTATGGAGGAAAGATAATCGCAAAACATCGGAAGGTCTTTTGCTTCATCACGGAAAGGAAGAAAAATATGCATTTCTCTCGGCTTGCCGTTTATCACGGAAACGCCTCTGCCGGGACATTTCATCGGCTCATCGACCTTCATGCCGAAAATATCAATATACTTATCCGATGAACCGTCAAGGGCAAAGCGTCTGTTAAAGCTGCCTATAAAACGTCCGACACCTCCGCTGATATCATTTGCGGTAAAAACAACAGTAAGACCCTTTGAAAGACCTTCCCTGCAAAGCTTCATAAGAACCTCATGATATGACTCATAACGCTCATCTGCAAGGAATGAATTAATATTGTCGATAATAAGCATTATATGAGCAGGCTTTTTTTCTTCATTGCCGTTATATACGTCAAGAAACTGGCGTGATGCAAGCAGTTTGGTATTCTTTTCTAATTTTTCTTCAACTGCTTTAAATACACGGCGCACATTTTCTTCATTTGAGTTATCAAAACAGGCAGCCACAAGATTCAGGCTTCTGTACTGTCCCAGATTCCCGCCAAAGTCCAGAATATAGATATCTCTTTCCTTTTCAGTATTGATATTTTCGTGCAGGCGGACAAGCAGGGTCTTGATAAAGGTAGTCTTGCCACTCATATGACCGCCGAATACTATAATATTATCGGCGGCGGCATCAACATACAGAACAGGCTGCGTCTGATTATCAAGGTCGTCATATATTCCAATTGCAAGATCGTTCATTCCTTCACCTCCCTGAGCAATTCATAACTGCCGTCCTTTTCTTCATATATACAACCGTTTTCATAAACGATCTTTCCGGGCAGCGGCTTTTCAAAGATAATATGTACTTTTGGATATTCCGTTTTGTGCTGATTATAATATGTCTTTATTCTGCCCACTACAGCATTAAGCTGTGTTTCAAGCTTACCCTGAGCCTCAAGCTCTTTTTTTCTCTTTTTGGCATCGCTGTTATCCTTTTCGGAACGATAGAATTTTGTATATACACCGTTTTTCGACGCTTCTGTTATCTCGACAGGAAACTCAAAGTTTTCTTCTGCAACGGCGCCGGCATAGCCCGACTGGAAATATTCAAACTTAGATCCCGTTCCCACAAGAAGATATGCTCTGCCGTGTCCGGGCATTGTAGGACTTGCCGCAAGGTCGTTTCCTATCATTTCCTTTGAAGCCTGTCTTGTCGCAACTTTAAGACAAAGGCGTGATTTTGAATTGACTCGGATGTCATCCGTGATAGCACCCTCTATATTCTGAGAGATCAGTATAATATGGAAACCGAGACTTCTTCCCACACGGGCTATAGTTGTTATTTCACCGATAAAATCAACGTCATCGCTTTCGTTTGAAAAACGTTTAAGCTCTGTAAATTCATCGACTACCAATACCAGATGAGCAAGACAATTATCTCTTGCCTGATCCCTTATTGCCTTTTCCTCGGCAGCGGTCAGCGGATCCTTATCCTCGCCCCTGAGCCTGTTATTTATCTTTTTGATATGGGAGTCAATATTGCGGCAGGCTGCGATATACTGATTTATGCTGTCTACCTGCATTGAATTGAAAAGTATTTTTCTTCTTTTTATCTCCGAACGGAGCGCATCAAGAAAACGCTTTAGCATATATTCTGCGCCAGTACCGTTTTCATCACCGTCTACATCAGTGACTGAACCTACAACATGAGGGAGCGTTCCTATACGCTTTATAAAGCCGCCGCCTTTCATATCTACAAGCATCATATTTACTTCATCGGGACGGAAATTCAGACAAAGTCCCAACAGATATGTTATTATTGTTTCAGATTTACCCGAACCTGTAGTTCCCGCTACAAGCATATGTGGTCCGTCAGCATTTTCGTGAAGGTCAAGACAGGTTATCCCATTTTCTGTTCTGCCAATAGGAACGCTGAGTGTTTCAATAACATTAATGCGGTTATCGCTGTCCCAGAGCTGACCTATATCAATATTGTTTTTAGCAAGTCCGTACAGTTCAAAAAGGCTGACAGCGGAAGGCACTTTTCCGTTCTGGGATATTTTCTGACAGCAAAGTGAAGAAAGGATCTTTGACGTATTATATATTCTTGCATTCCAATCAGGTGCGACATTGAAGTTGAATTCTGTTGCCATTCGGTCATCCTCATGCGGTATAAGGTTTGCCGTATGATCGCCGGTAAATTCAATTACATGGTCGCAATATGCGGGCAGATGCTCCTTATGCATTTTAGGGAACAGGAAAGTTATTCCCAGTTTGTTTTCATAAGGTTTGCCCTGTTCGGGAAGCTGAGGCAGATACTGAGCGAAAGCGTGTTCCTTCATACCGTATTCATGATAAACAATAAAGACAATATGGGGATATTTTTCGCCCTCATCTGCGCCTGCTCTTTCACCCATAACACTGAGCATCGAGCTGAATACCATGCCTGCATTTACATCGTCAAAAACAAACTGTGAGCGATCAGAGAAAAGATCTCTGAAATGCGGCATGAATTTATAATTGCTGATAGCGCTTTCTATTTTGCCCTGATCTTCTGTCGGAGGGAATAATACAATAAACTGCAGATCATCCGGTGAATGATAAAAGCACAGGTCAAATACCATTCTCTGGATCAGTCTTTCTGAAAACATCCTGTTGGGCGCAACTATACCAAGCGAACCGCAGTTTTTCAGAGAAAAAAGCATAGGAGCACGTTTCATATATTTATATTTTTCCGCAATAAAATTCGGAAGATTTGTCAGATAGAAAGTCTCATCCTCCTGATTGTCATAATCCTTATCTTCGGACAGATACAGCTTTACCTTGTCGAATTTGATACGGAATCCTTCGGATGAAAAGATAACATCCCGTTTGCTTCCCCTGATATCGAAAGTATTCTCCACCATATCGGATGTACCCAGTCTTACGGTCAGGAAATCGGTATCCTCCTGACACCTGCTGAATATCCTGCCGCAGATGCCGTAAACACTTTTTTCAGGTTTGCTTTCATCGAACAGGGCGTTGACATCGGGATACATCTCATCAAATTTGGCAGCATCCTCTTCCTGTCTTTTCAGTATACGGGCAATGGTTTTATTAATGTATTCCTCATAACTGTTTTTCCAGTTCGCAAGATCTTTTTTATATTTCTTTCCCTGACGTAAAAAATTTATGACCGATATTACTACAGTCACAAGACTCATGACAGAACTGAGCAGAACGGTTCCTATAGAATCGCTTCCGCTTGTCATTACCCTTGTCATTATAGTAACGCCTATCATGATTATCGTTGGCAGCAGCATGAAGAATATATTCTGCTCGGGCTTTTGCGGCGGTCCCGACGGAGGTATTATCTCGACAGGTGTTTCATCAAATCTGCTTAGCTGCCTTGTGCTGATGTTATAATCCGGGAAAACGATCCCATCATCCTTTCCGGAAACTGGATTGAATGCGGGAATTATGGCGGAGGTATTGATCTCATATGAACGGTAACCCTCCGTAGGATCAAAAACTATCCTTGTCGATGAGATAAAGCCGACAGACATAAGCGGTTTATCCATATCGGCTTCCATAACGGCAGCTCGTATACCGTTTATTTTTTTCCCTCCCAAAGCGTCATTATAAGAAGTCAGTGTTATTTTTTTATACAAGCCTTCACTGTCGCATGAGGAAATGCTTTCATTGAATATAGATCTGCACTTTGAATAGAACGGATCATCGCCTTTTTTCTCAAGACCATATTTTATACCGTCTATAAGCTGTCTGAGCGTCAGATCCCTGAGTACGATAAGTTCAAATACAAGACTGTCATGACTGTCGTCGGGGTTTACAAACTGAACACCTATCAGCAGTTTATTGCTTTCCATAACATCACCTGTTCAATATATAGTAATAAGTGGTCAGTGAGCAGCGGTCAGCTTATCCATACACTAACCACTAACCACTAACCACTACACACGTTCAGCAAATTTTGTTTTTCGGAGCGCAGACTCTTGCCTTGCACTGCAGATTCTGCTTTATGAATAAATCGGCATTTTCTTATATTTCCGACCTGACCGATTCAATTATTCCGCTGTAATAATCCGAAAAATCAGGTTTCCCGGGAATATCGGGATAATCAGCCTCAGCAGTTTTTATCTGCGAAAAAACGGGAAATACAAACGGCTTTGCCAAAGGCACCGAAATACTTATTGCGGGAGCTTCAGCTGTACCAGCCGACAGAATATCACTGTTTATATCAGCCGTATCCGCATCAATATCCGGGAAAGATCTATCATCGGAAACTGTCGGCAGATCAAAGCAGTTTTTTATTCCGGTATCATGCGGCATATCTATACCTGTAAGTGCGGTTTCATGCAGTCTGATATCTTCCGCCGCAAAAACAATACCCGTTATTTCTGTCGAAGGAATATCTGTCCGGATCTCTTTTTCGGAAACCTTGCCTGCCGAGATATGGTCTGTGTTTATATTGGCAGACGGGATCTCATGCTCAAAGTCTTTAACGCCTGTATTATTATAACGAGAAGAATATATCTCACCAAAAGAGTGAATTTCAGGTATATTAACCGGCGGATTTTTAGTATCGGAAATTTTTGTTTCTATATCGGAAACCCTGATATCTGCATTTACTGTATCCGTCAAAGAATCAGGCAGGATGATATTAATATTTCCCGCAAAATGTATGTCAGGTTTTTCGGTATGCGGTACATTTACGCCCGTATATACAAGATCGTCCGCTGAAATGTGAGAAACAGATACATCCAATCTGACATCCGGTACCTTCGGTATTTCGGGTACATTTCCTTCCGAAGAGGGTGTTTCTTTTACAGAAACAGAAAAGGGAGCTATTTTTTCCGTTTCGGAATATTCTATCCCGTTTAATTCAATTTCAGGAGAAGCATATTCAATACCCGCCTGAGGCAGATCCATGTCAAGATACTCAGAAACGTCCTTTCTCTTAAAACGGACAGCTTCTTTTTTAAAGCCCAGAAGAACCTCTGTCATCTCATATTCAAAAAGCTCTTTGATTTTTTCAGCATCCGAAAACTCCAACAGATCTTCATTTTGCTGTACGGGCAATTGCTGTTCATTATTTTCCATATCGTTCACCCGCTTTATCTGTTTTGAATGGGCTTATTATGAAAGCGACGACGGGATACCGTCAGCTATCTGCTGATCAGCAGCCTCCATCTGATCGGCATTAGCTTTAAGCAGTTCCGATAAAGCCGTGATGATACCCGGTACTGTCGTACCCATATATTCATTAACGGGACCTGTGATAAAAGCCGTAAGTTTATCCTTGCTGGCGCCTTCCCAACCTGTTGTTGCATCTGCAAAATCGGACTGGAATTTATCCGCAGCTGCCTTATATCTTGCGGAGATATCGGCTATCTGTGATACCGCTGTTCTCATTTCGTCATATTTGAATACTATATCAGCCATAGTTAATTACACTCCTTTACTTTAGATCATCCCTGACCGCCGGGATTCTGATTTAGCTTGCCCAGTCCGGGGTCTACGGAATCGAGAAGCTGTTCCTTGATGGTATCAAGCATTCCGTTGATACCCGACGTAAGAGAACCCTGAGGCTCGGTAAGATTTGTAACGACAGCAGGTGTTACCTTTGTATTGAAAAACTCCTTATAACCGTCGGCAGCATCTCCCATAAAACCCGAAGCTGTAAGGTTGTTTATAAGTGACTGAAGCTCCGAATAAAGCTGCTGCGTAGTGGAAACATATGTCGATACGCTGCTTTTTGCATTTACGATAATTGCACTTGTAAGAATGGACGCCATAATTTTTGCTCCTCTCAAATTTGGATTTTTTCGCTGTCTTGCGAAAGATGTTTATTGTTTTTCATTCATGTATCTGACTATCTGATCATATTCATCAAATACGGACTGATACATATTTTTTGCCTGTCTCAGATTCTGAGAAATATGACTGATAACGACAGCCTGCTGGTTTAGCGGATTTATAAGCCCGCTTGAACATGACTGATAGAATTTTCTGCCTGCGGGGGTATCAAATCCCGTTTTAAAGTCCTGAAGCATTTCAAATATTTCCTTACGCAGATCAAGTATATATTTTGAAAGCTCGTCAAAATCCTTTGCAGCCGTTTCAAATACCTCTTCATCTATCAGGATAGTCTTCATTCATATCACTCCCTGTCAGCTTCCGGCTTCTGCCTTACGACATTCACGAATGTATTCAAGCACAGCCGCCTTATCCTGATCGCTCATCAGATCGGCAAGCTCCTCCGCTTTTGCATATTTTCCCTGCTCGGCATACATTCTTGAACGGAAAAGCAAAGCGTAAGCACTGTCCATATTCATTTTGAGCATTTCTGAACGGAAGAATGCGATCTCCTCGGCATATTTTCTTTCAGCTTCCTCCATAGTGATACCCTTGCCCTGCTTTGCAAGCTGCATCATGGCATAGGCTTCGGAATATCTGCCGAAATATGCATAGTATGTATTATTTGGAGTATTCTTTACAATACGGGCATATTTAAGCGTATTTTCATAATCGTCCTTGAATGCATAACAGGTAAGCAGCGTATAATTGACTTCTGCTTCAAATTCTGCTTTTTCCGCACGCTCCTCTTCCTCGTCCTGCTTTATTGCAGCTTCCATATCAATACCCTTGAAATCGGGCAGTTGATAGCCGTTTTCATCCGTGCCGAATATTCCGTCGGGATAATCCCTTACCGGAACACCATTTTCGTCATAATTTACGGGAACATTGTCCCCAAGCTCATCGCTGACCTCACCGGATGAAACCATAGCATCCATACGGGCAATATCCTCGCTCATCATAGCGTCAATTTCAGCCGGATCAACTTTTGCCGCATCGGGCGCCTGTGAACTCACCGATATATCGTCGTCTGCATCCGTCTTTGATGTAAGCATCTGCATAAGCTCTATTGCCTCATCAACCTTGCCCATGGAAATGCATAATTCTCCCAGACCTAAAACAAGCTGATTTTTGCTTTCCTGATCTCCGACCTCACCGAGAATAAGCTCATTCATCATTTCATAAGCCTTTTCGTTGAAATCACCGTTTTTATCAAGAGGTGAACCAGCCGCATTTATATAAAGATTTGCACGGCTGACATCAACTGCATACTTGTCATTCTCATCCTTGACAGCAAATTTTTCCGCATCATCAAGAACTTTAAGAGCTTTTTCATACTGCTCCGTTGCAGTGAGAAGATTAAAGTAAACAATATATGCACGAAGCTCTGACGGCGCAAGATCAAGCCATTTCAGGGTATATTTCAGAGCATTGTCAAAATCCTCGATCTGAATATAAATGTTTACTCTTTCAGAAATAAGATCAGTATCAAGCGCAGCCTGACCCGTCTTATCCGCATCCTCATATTTCTGATAATTGATAAGCGCTGACTGATAATCCCGCTTTATACTGCACATCATGGCAAGCTGGTAATAGATCCTTGCCTTGACGTCATCGGAACATTCAAGAAGCTGTGCCGCTGTATAGTTCTCCATTGCCTTCGGAATATCTCCCGCAAAGAAATATGCATTCGCCATATTAAAGACATTATCTCCGTTATTCGGGTCAGCATCTACCGCCCTTTGAAAATATCCGAATGCCTTGTCAAATTTGCTCAGGGATACAAGAGAAGTTCCTGCCTTTGAAAGACAGTATTCATCATCGGGAGCTTCTTTAAGAGCTTTGTCATACCACGAAACTGCATTTTCATATTTTCCATTAGCGAAAGCCATATCCGCATTGGCAACTGCTTCCTTATAAGCTTCAATATCCAATTTATCCACCTCTTTATCATAGTTATAATATTTTTATATATTGTCCTGAGATCCTGTTTTATGATCTCAGAGTCTTATTTTTGATAATAATCCGAGAACGGTATTTGTATTGCGTATCATAGTCGATGCTGTCGTATGGGTCGCTTTTCCAGCCATTGTGCCGAGCATATTTCCGAAGGGTTTTGATCCTGCTTGTGCAACGGATGCGGGTACGGGACCTCGGATCACTCCGCTTGCCGTACTGACTACCGCACCGAGCTTTCCTTCTATACCTCTGAATTCATTGCTAAGGTATGAGCCTCCGTTTGCAACACTGCTTGTTACCTGTGACACCTTATGCGAAATATCCGAACCCATTGAGCCGATATCGCCGACAATACCATTTAACTGTCCGCCAATATCACCTATGGCATTATTTACCATACTGCCGATATCCGTTCGGATAACACTGAGCGAACCCGTAACACCTTTGAATTCACCGACTACCTGACTGACAGCACCGCCTAACTCACCCTTGAGCTGGTCGTAAGCACCGCCTATTTCTCCCTTAAGCTGATCGTAAGCACCTCCTATTTCTCCCTTGAGCTGATCGTAAGCACCGCCTATTGCTTTTCCGAAATCACTGTCCCGTATATCTCCTATAGCATCACCGACAAAGCCCTTAATATCATCAACAGCTCCGCCCGTGATATTATTCAGGTCAACACCTATCAGATCATCGGCTGCCCCGGCTAACTTGTCGCCTAAGTTGCTTATCAGACTGTTTCCTATGCCTTTGGCGAATTCGGACGGATTTTTCAGATTTGCAAGGTCGGACAGCGACATATTTCCTAATGTGTCAGTGAAGGAATCCGTTACGATCTTTGTAAGTGTCGGCGCTTGATTTTCGCACCATGAATAAGCATTTTTAAACGAGTTTACAAGCTGACTGTCTTTCAGTCCGCTGAAGGTATTGCCTAAGAGTTCCATACCGGTAGTTTTAAAATATCCTATAGCAGCCGAACCTACCGAAGACAGCATACTCATTCCGCCTTCTTTAAGTATGGCATAGCCTTTCTGATCCATAAAGCCGCTAAGCGTACCCTTGTCTATAAGGAAGGAAGTGCCTTCAGCCAACACTTTTCCTGCTGTTTCTATACCTATTTTTGTAAGCTCACCTAATAGCTGTGAACCTGTTGCGGAAGCGACTGAGCCTGCCGCAGCTCCGGCAAAACCTCCTACAGCGCCCGTTATTGAACCTATCAGGAAGGAATTTGCGCCGGCATCGAATATTTCTCCGAATGATTGACCCTTTGCGACACCCGACACCACCGTGACTGCGGCACCCGTACAGGCAGCAATAGCCGCTCCTTTTGCGGCAAGTGCGAACAGCGGTGCGGCTGCTCCGCCGGTTACCACTGACAAGGCCGCCAGTCCCGCAATGACCACAACGCCAACAACGATCTTTACTATGGCTTTCCAGTGTTTTTTGCAGAATTCAACGGTTTTTTTCCAGACCTTTTTCGCAGTATCCTTGATCCAGTCAACAGCCTTTTTTATGCCCTTTACAATTGCTCTGCCGACCTTTTTGCATGCGTCCTTGAATCTTTGCCACAGGCTTTTTTTCTTTTTCTTGACAGGCGCAGGTGGTATCAGATCCGGATGAAGTCTGAACAGCTCGGCCTGATTGACCGCAACCATGTTGGCGACCTTTTTATCAACTGCACGAGCGTTTTGCAGAAACATTGCGAGACGTTCACCAGAGGTTTTTATTCGTTCCTCGGCGACCTTCTCGACCTTAGCCTGCCTTTCGCCTATCTGATCGACCGCAGACTGAAGCTCACCGGCTCCGCCATCCATATCATATATTTTAGATTTTACCTCTTTGAATACATGTCGGACATCTTTTCTTTTGTTCAATGAGTCAGAAACAAGATAATGATCGTCAAAACTCTTAAACGAGGTATTTAAAACTAAACGCAATTTTGTTCACCAGCTTCCTGTACGCCCGATAATATCAGACATATTTTTTATAGTGGTTCATTTCAAATGAACAGCTTTTCATTATTTTGGAAAGATCTGTCTGTGCGGAAGCAAGTGAGTTCATTTTATCCGTCAAAGCCTTTGTTTCCTGCTCGAGAGCATTAAGCTTTGACTGCAACTCTCTGACAGCCTGTTCCAGACGGTTTTTTTCTTTTTTTATTGCCTGAAGAGCACCATAGGAGTATGCGTTTTCCTCAACAGTCGGACACTTGAAGGTTTCAGAAATCAGCGGCGATCTTATCCCGCTGCAATTCAAAGATTTTGCAAGATATTCCTCATCTTTTCTGGCTGCATTGTTTGCGGCGCTTATAGCATCATCAACAGCACCTCCGGGAGAAAGCATATGAATGATCTCCTCTATCTGCTTTATCCGTTTTTCAAAGCTTATCTTTTTCAAAGTTGAAGAACTTCCCTTTAAAATCTGTTTGTTCCGTTCACTTTGAAGGGATTCCAGCTCCTTCTTATTATGTATATAGCTTTCAGCTGCATTACGGTATTTTGATTTTGCATTACCGTAAGCTTCCTCGGCTTCCTTTTTAGTAGGGTTTCTCCAGCTCATTTACCGACCCTCCTTGCCGGACAATTTGTATAATAATTCATAAAAATTATCAAGTAATTTGATTTATTGTATCATGTTTTACTATTATTTTCAAGAAAAAATTATAAATAGTCCCTGTTTTTGATCCTTTTCTAAACATTTGTCAAGTACATGGAAAAATACAGCAAGTTTTTCGTTATAATGCATAATTATACATTCATCACAAAAATTCCATTTTTAATTCAATTATTTTTAATAATATTGTCTTGCTGTTTATTATTCTATTCCAAAAATTTACCCCCGTACTTGGGAGAGTTTATTTTTATCAAAATAATTCCTGACAATGCACTTGTGTATGATTAATCAAGGAATTACAGGTTAAGCTTCATAGTTTTGTTATTACCCATGCAAAACAGCAGGCAGCCTTGTATCAGACTGCCTGCTGTTTTTAAAGTGTCATATCATTTTTTCAGCCCTGTATTTTTTCATCAAATGATGCCGGGATCTCTTCGGTTTCAGGTCGTGAATTTATTTTTGTACCGCCGCTTGTTGTAATAACATCTTCCGTATCAAACTCAGTGATTTCCATTTCCGGTTTTACATAATTCTTTTTCATTGCAGTTCTCCTTAATAATCAAAAAATGCTTTTGCAGCCACATTATACTTAAACAATGCTTTTACGGTATTGCAGATATTATTCTTTTCCGCATTATCAGAATATGCTTTAAGTATGTTATACGCATAGGAAAGTGCAGACACATTTACATAGCCTTTATTTCCAAATGTCACTTTAAATACTTTATTAAGATCCTTTGCTGAAATATCTTGTATTTCAACATAGTTTTTATTATTTGATTTTCCTGTCATGAACTTTGCACCGTCACTTACAGTTATAGTTTCTTCATCACCGGTATAATAAAGCTTGAGAGAAACAGTCGAATCAAGAATGAGTGAGAATGACAGACCTTCCACATGGTAGTCGTCCGATTTTGTTATTGCATACAATTTCAGATCATCAGTGTTAACGTCTGTAATTTCAGCCGGTGTTCCTGCTGCTGCATCATTGCTGAAATATGCCTTAGACCAGTCGCCGTAATTCTTCATTGCCGAAGTAAGATCACGCAGCTCCTGCGGCTGTGAAGTATCGTTATTTACAGTATTGATGTAATCACTTACAGAATATTTGTAAGTTTCGCATTCATCGCCATTTTCCAGATACCAGTTGATTTTTTGACCATTATTATCATACAGCTCAAATGTAACATCCTCATTCATCTGAGTAGCATAGACAGGGCAGCTTACCTTTCTGAAACCATCTGTAATTTCAAGCCCTGAAACAGGGTAATGTACAGGCGCTGTATCGTTAGGTCCCTTGACTGCAACATAAGAACCTGCAGGCAGATCATACGCCGTCCTGAAATACAGATTTACGCCGACATCTCCTTTAAGCGTAAGACTTGCACCTTTGATAACATTATTCGGCTGTTTTTCATAATCACTGCTGCTGAGAGTAAGGATATCATCGCCCCAAAGCGTCTTTGTCTCCTCATCATACAAAAAGTAAAGATAGTCTCCGTCATAGTTACGATTTTTGACCTGATACCAGCTTCCGTTCAGCGTACCGCCGTTTAGCAGGAAAGAGGTATGGGTTCTGCCGGTACATTCATCGGAATTGGTGACATCTACCAGATAATTGAGGCCGTCATCCATTGTTACGACATTCCACATATGTCTGCCGCCGTCATTATTGCCAGATGAAAGAGTACCGGTAACAAGATAACATTTGATAAGTTCGCTGTTAAAAACTGTCTTGTCACAAAGATACTTGAATGCCTTAGAGTAGCCCTCACAGACAACCATTGTATCATTATCATTGTCAAAAACATAAACGAGCTGCCATGGGTCAGAATCGTAGGCGGACACTCTGCCGTCTCTTGCATCATCGTTATAACCAGTCAAGCTGCAAAGCGCCTTTGCATAACCGCAAAGCTTATCATAATCGGGATCATTTGCATACCGATCAATAATAGTCTGTGCCGAAACAGGAACAGAATTTTTGACAGCATTGATCTTGTCTGTATCAATAGTAGTTGTGGAACCGTCCTGGTAATGCAGAGACACCTGCATCGTAACTGTAAATTTCGGCTGAGAGGACAGTGTGATCGTCCATTTGCCGCCTGAGATAGAAGCTTCCATATCCGGTGATTCCATACTATAAGAAAAAGCATTATCAAC
>DEHG01000072.1:21877-26786 GCA_002351795.1 Ruminococcaceae bacterium UBA2806
TCATAACAGCACTCATATCTTCACTATTATAGTAAGGGAACAATGCTTTGATCTTTTCCTGCACAGCTTTAAATCCATCCTGATAAGTAGCTGTTTGAGGCAGTCCGAGTGTCTCTGCTGTCCATGTATATGCAAATTCGGGTGTGTAGGTAAAAACGGAGCTTGTCTGCTCACCATTGACAACACTCTGTGCAAAAGAAAACAGCATCCGATATATTTCCTTTTGATTATCGGTCAGCCTATTATATGCTTCGCCATAATCGTAAACGGATCTGTTGATTCCATTTGAATTTTTCGCCGCACCGGTTACGGCATTATTCTCAGGAGACTGACCGGAAAGTGTATCGGCATACTGTGCATTTGCCGTTATAGCCGTATTACCGATCACAACCGAAAGCGGAGTGCAGGGCAAAACGCCTGTCATCATAGTCAAAGCGATCATTGCCGTAAAAATTCGCCTTGCTTTGTTTTTTATCTGATTATCCATAGTTTTCCTCCTTTACAAAACATAAAAGCACATATCCATGTATTGTCTGATAATTAAGATCGTGCAAAAATAATTGATTATGTTTAACGCTATTATAACATAAAAATACTTAAAAAATCAACCGATTCTGCATAAAATACATAGAAATCAATTATTATAAAACGGGATTTTCAAATTCCCTGCGGCCGGAATACTAATGGTGATTATTCCCGACTCATCTGATGCAGTGTGCGTATTAAAATTGTATCAGCAGCGGTTTAATGAAAAGTCGAAATCTTTCAGTACTATCAATGAATATTTGCAGACTGTATTGCTTTCTGTGTTTTTATGCGAAACTAAAGTTACAGAACAGACAGAAAAAAGGACTGCCATATGACAGTCCCTTTTATCGTCCGTTAATTATTTTACAAAATTATTTAATTGTAACAATTATTTTACTGTAACAGTAAATACTACCTCTTTGACATTTCCTGCGGCATCCTTCACTGCGATCTTGACATCATAGCTGCCAGCAGCAGAGGGCTTGAATCTTGCGGAAGTGTTTTCAGTAAATTCGCTGCCGAGAAGCTTATAGCTTGTATTCGTGCTGCGCTTGAAGTAATATGAATAAGTATAGGGAGCAGTTCCGCCCACTGCATTACCTCTCATTGTTACAACTGAGCCGAGAGCAATACTCTTATCGCTTACGGTCGAGATATTTGTAAGTTCATCTGTACTTCCAGCATTTATAGTAATGATCTTTTCTGCTGTTGTACCTTCGCTGTCCTTAACAATTACCTTTACATCAAAATCAACTGCTACTGTAGGAGTAAATGTTGCCTGAGTATTTTTGGTGAAACCCTTGCTTATCGGCTTCCAGCTTTCATTTGTGCTTCTCTTATAGTAATAAGCATAGGTATAACCACCCTTGCCGCCTTCTGCCTGGCCGGATACTGTGATCTTTTCGCCTGCTTTGACAGCGTCAGTATCTGTGTAGGATGTATTGCTGAGAACCTCTTCAATTACCTCTTCTGAATTCATATCTGCAGCGATCGTTTCGGAAAGTGTATCTCTCATGAACTCTGCGATCTCATAATGACCGCTTGCTGTCGGATGGGGATCCAAATTACATTCGTTGCTTATACCGTAAACATCAACATAAATGCAACCTTCTTCTTCAGCTACAGCCTTAAGCTTTTCGTTAAGAGCTTTCATCTGAGGTTCACTGCTTTTGCCTGCTGTATAATACTGAATGGGATATGCTGCTTCCTCAGCAATTATGCTGACAAGCTTCTTCATTTTTTCCTTTGTCTTTTCTTTTACCTGAGCAACCTTTGCAGAAGCGGCTTCCTTAGCCTTATTGTAAATACCTGCAAGCTTTTTCAGATCGACAACATGCTCTTTACAATCTTCTACCTTTTCCTCTACCTGTTCCTCAGTTATCTCAGCTTCAGGCTCATTTTCAGGAACAACAGTCTCTTCGGGAGCTGTCTCCGGATTGAGCTTTTCACCGCAAGCCTCTTCAGCTGCCTTTATAAAAATGTTCTTAACAACGGTCTTGAAATCATAATACTGTCCGTTATATTCAAGGGATGTGCCGTAAGGGTTGAACATTCCCAGGAGTGCGATATCTGCGTCAGAATTTACGGTCTTTACAGCCTTTACAACTTCATGAACCTGGTTTGCTGAATTGTCAACATAATAATCAGCACCACCAGCAAGCGTCTTCAAATAATCTGCAGCTTCGGTAACAGTTTCATATGTGATATTATCCTTATCATTCTGGATCTTCATAAGACCTGCGCCAACTGCTGTTTTCATATCTGTACCAAACAGAGTAAGTGTTAAAGACGTTGCTAAAGCCTGAACGATGGGATTTTCATTGCTATACATCTCGTTTAACATTCCCATCAAAATGTCGTTTCCGCCAAGCTGTATGCTGACAAGATCAGCAGGGGTAAGATACTGTTCAATAAGATTGTGATAATTTGCTAAAATCGAATCTGCATCCTGTCCAACAAAGGCTTTCATTATCCATGAAGCTTGTCCTGCTACATAGCCCTCGTTGAGAATTGTGTTTGCAACATCCTGTGCACGATAAGCGGTCGTTGACAGGTTGGTTGCAGTTGTAGCATAGCCGTTCTGACTGCCGATCTCCTCAAGGAATGTACCGAAAACGGCGGGATAAGCCTTATCGATAGGATGTGCGATAAGATCCTCAGTAAGCATAAGCGCAGGATCTTTCATCAGGGATTCAACACTATGATCCGTTGAAAGTCCGTAGCCTGCCGCTATACTGTCACCGAAAGCAACATAATTATATGTCTTTTCGGTTTTCGGTTTTGCTGCAAAAGCCGTTACGGTGACAGTACTGGCAGCCATAACAGCCGACAATGCAACAGCAATAATTTTTTTGGTTTGCATTAAAAACTCCTCCTTAATTTTTATGGATACTATTATTGTATCCTTTTTTATATTTCATCCTTACTGATCTTTTTCCTTGAGGTGGTTCCATCCCAGGAATAATCGACACGGTAAAGATTACTTACATCACAGGGCGCATAATATCCCTCATAATCATGAGTGAGCAGAATATAGTCTCTTTTGCCAGTTACTTCGCCAAGTTCAAATTCATCATAGAATTTTACAGCGTCAAGATTATATTTTTTACAAAAATAATCTACAAGCTCTGCCTTCGGAGTACTGCACTGATTGTCAAGAATGATCTGACCGACAACATCATGACCGCCGTTTTCAGTTTTGAATGCGCTTATCTCCCATTCATTTATGGGATCTTCTTCATCTATTGAATATTCAATAAGGAAAAGATAAACTCTTTCACCTTTTTCATTGATATATGAATCGGACGCACGACCGAGGATATTATATGAGCCGTCCGCATGCCTTACAGCAATATCGCCGGTCACTCCCCACTTAATGCCGTCTTCATCATAATACCACCTTTCGGCAGTTGCGTTGGGATTATTGAGATATCTGTCCGCTGAGGCAGGACTTGTTACATGAAGATTTGCGATGACTTCATTTTCCTCCACGAGATTTCCGTTATCATCAACAAGCTTTGCACGGATATACGGTTCAAGCGGCTTTCCTGTTTCATTTGTCTTTGTTTTTTCATCCATGAAGTAAGTGAAGAATGCGCCGCTTCCTTCCTCGCTTGCGCCGCCGCCCATAGATAATCTCGTATTGCAGCCATTCGCTTTAAGCCATTTATCAATTTTATGCACTGCGCTTTTGGTAACAGGTTCTCCGCCCGAGCCGGGTCGTCTGAGATTTGCAAGGGCGTCCGGGGCGATAACGCCTTTTTTCACCGCTGCCATATAAAAACTTGCTGCTGCAACAACATAATTTGCCTTGGTTGCCGCAAGATCTTTGCCAAAGGTATTTTTATTATATATAGGCTGAGGTATCAGTGTGCCTCCTCTTGCCATTGGCATAAGAGCGCAGACTCTTTCACCCGTCTGGTGAGTGATAGGTATTGTCTGGAAGACTCTTTCTCCGACAAAGTTCTGTGTATCAAGACCCGCATGCATTTCAATAAATGCATTTACAGAATATTCCTTGTATACTATACACTTAGGAGCGCCGGTAGTTCCGCTTGTATAATAATAGCTTATATCCCTGTCGAGATCGGTCGAGCCGTAAGGAAGGGCAAGTCCGCAGGCTGCGCCTGTTTTTCTCACTTCCTCCAATTTGAGGAAACGGCATGTGTCAATCTTGTCAAGGTTCATAAGACAATCCATTATCTGATTTATATTGAATACCTCCTGCATTTTTTTAGGCATTTCAGAGGTATCAAGGAACATACCCTTTTTATCATCGGGAAGGTAATCATCAAGACTCATGACTATTACGGTCTTGATATTACTGTTTTCAAGATGATCCACAAAATAAGGCAGAAAAGCATCAAGAGTTATGATAATATCAGATTTTTTATCAAGCGTATATCTTTTGAAATCATTTTTCAGATACAGAAAATTTACATTATTGGTAATAGCATTAATAAGATCGCAGGCAAAGATCAGCATTACATTTTCAATACTTACCGGCAGACAGAGAGTAACAACATCTCCAGCCTTGATACCTGCAAGCTTCAGCCCTTTTGCATAAGCGTCTCTGAGAGCAGACAGTTCGCCGTATTTAATAGTGGTACCGTAATAATCAAAGGCATCTCCGTCAAGATTATCCTGATTAAAGGTCATAATCGTGTCAAAGATATTCATATTATAAATATCAAGCCCGTTGATAGTACGGTCAACCTTTGCCCATTCGGGAAATTTCCTTTTTATTGTACTTGTATTAATGTTTGTAAGTCCGCCCATATAGTTTAACAATTCCTTCCGTTTTAAGATTTAGAAATCATAACATTTTTTCTACACAGAAATTATACAATAAACAGAATAAAAAATCAAGTAGAATAAAAAA
>DEHG01000072.1:26812-28476 GCA_002351795.1 Ruminococcaceae bacterium UBA2806
AAAAAAGTGTCAGAATGTGTCAGTCCGCTAAAAAACAGTGTTATTCAGGGATATTGAATAACGGATGGAGAAAGATTACATGATCCCGGATTCAAAATGAATGAAAAATAATTATTCAGAAAAATCGTTTTTTTACACCAACCCGGCGACCACGCACCGTTCCGCTGTCATTGAGTCAGTATTGTTTTACTGCCCGCATTTGTTTCTAAGAAAGATATTTATGAAATAGTCTTTCTCTGGCCACAAAATAATCAGCCCTCTGCAGAATTTGCTGCGGGGGCTGAAATCTTTCATCTTTATTCTTTCAACGGAAATTTAAACTGACGCTTACATGAACATCAGATGGATCATTTGTTGTTTTTCAGACGGTTATTTCCTGCAATAAGAATTGTGCCGTCACTGCGTAAGCCGACTGTATGATATGAACCTGCCGAAACAGCGATGATATTCTTCCAGTTCTGAACGCTGCACTGTCCTTCGCTGTTGTCTCCGACGGCTACAACTGTTCCGTTCCTTTTCAGACCGACAGTATGGTAGTCACCTGCCGAAACAGCCATTATATCCGTCCAGTCAGAAACATTGCATCTTCCACGGTAATTATTTCCCACAGCAGCAACTGTACCGTTTCTTCTGACACCGAAGGTATTGAATTTTCCTGCTGAGATACTTATAATATCAGTCCAATTGCCTACATCACATTGACCGAGATTGTTATATCCTACAGCTAAAACAGTTCCGTTATTTCTCAGACCTACCGTATGAAGATGTTTTGATGATATCATTCTGATATTTGTCCATGAACTGACGTTACATTGACCGTTATCATTCCTGCCGACAGCCTGTACAGTACCGTCTTTTTTCAGTCCGACAGTATGATAATAGCCTGATGCAACGGATTTGATATTTTTCCAGTTGTGGGTATTACACTGACCTTCTGTATTTTTTCCTGTCGTTATAACAGTTCCGTCATTTTTCAGACCCACGGTGCAATAGTTGCCGGCAGCTACCTGACAGATATTTGTCCATTCCGATACATTCAGCTGACCGTAAATATTGTCCCCCATACCGGTAACTGTACCATCGCTATATACTAATAATGTATAGTTTTCACCTGTTGCCAGACTTGTTACCGCTTTTGATGCCTTGGATCTGGAAACAGCTGCATTTGTATCTGTATTTTTGCTTACTTCAAGCTTTCCTGTAAAGACAATACTATTATCTTTAAGTATTCCCAGAGTGGAATAATCTCCGGCGAAAACATCCGCCACATCCTTCCAGTCCTTTACATTGCATTGACCCAGTGCATTACTCCCGACTGTAAAAACCTTTCCGGCAGTCGTAAGCATTACGGCATGGTCCTTTCCTGCTGCAATTTTCTTTATTATACCTATGCCATCAACCTGATGTTTTTGTTTTCCGTTATCTGTAATATATATTAATGAACCATCATTTTTTAATACAAGGGCACTATTGCCGAAAAAAACAGCAGAAGGCTTTATATGCAGGCTTTTGTTTATCAGCTCCCGGATCTCTTCATCCCGAAGATAATACAGTGAGTCTATTTGTATTTTTTTCATGTTATTCACTCTCCTGTCAAAAGCTTTTTATTAACATATACCATTACATTATAATCTTATCACACATTATCGTTCAGGTCAACCCCC
>DEHG01000072.1:28594-39579 GCA_002351795.1 Ruminococcaceae bacterium UBA2806
GTTGGCTGCGGTTGTTACTTAATATACAATGTGTTACTATGATTTTGTGCCAATGATGCATTAATGCCTTGTGCGGGCACGCACCGGCAAGCGTCTGAACGATCGACGCAAAGGATACATATACCAAAGGTCATTCCGGACGTGTTGCGGACTATTCAAGAGAGATCGCAAAGCGTTACGGTTATAATGAAAACGAGCTTAATGATATCTATATGACGGGATTGCTTCATGATATAGGAAAGATCGGTGTTCCTGACGCAGTAATAAACAAACCCGGAAGACTTACCGATGAAGAATATGATATCATTAAAAAGCATCCTGTAATGGGCGCAACAATACTCGAAAATATTAAAGAAAAGAGGGAGCTTGCTATCGGCGCAAGATCGCACCATGAAAAATACGGCGGCGGATATCCTGATGGTATCAAGGGCGAGGAAATTCCGGAGCAGGCAAGGATAATTGCTGTTGCTGACGCTTATGACGCAATGACCAGCTACAGGAGCTACCGTGATCCCATGCCGCAGGAAAAGGTAAGAAGTGAGATCGAAAAAGGCAAGGGAACTCAGTTTGATCCGCAGTTTGCCGATATTATGCTTGAAATGATGAATGAGGATAAAAAATATGATCTGCGGGAAAAGAAAAAATCGTGATCTCTGCGTCACAGCAATAGTATTTTTTCCGTAAAACAGCGGGCAGCTTCGGCTGTCCGTTTTTTGATGCAAAACCAAAGATAAGTCATTTTATTGCCATTTTGTATAAAAACATTATAAAAACTTATGCAAATCAAACATTGGCGAAATGATGAATTTGTAGTATAATTATAATGTTTGTGCAGACGAAAATTGTCGGAATCTGCATAATATGCTTTTAGGGAATGTTTTCCTTAGATAAAAGCATACAAAAAGGATTTGAAGAAAGAAAAAAACGGGAGCTGTCTCCCGTACCAAAAAAGGAATCGGAGGAATGAGTATGAAGCTTCACGGTATTAAGGCACCGCATAAGAAGAATACGGCAGACTGCGAACCTGTGCGTATCCCCATCCCGAAGACTGTGACAATTCCTATGTCAATGCACATAGGAAAGCCCGCTAAGCCCATTGTAAAAAAGGGCGATACCGTCAAGGTAGGTCAGCTTATCGGCGAACCTGACGGTTTTGTATCCTCGACGATACATTCAAGCGTTTCCGGCAAGGTCACTAAAGTAGACGATATGATATCGTCTATGGGTATGAAGATACAGTGCATAACTATTGAAAGCGATGGTCAGCAGACTCTGTCGGAAGAGGTCAAAGCACCTAAGGTAACGGATTTTGAAAGTCTTAAAACCGCTGTAAAGGCAAGCGGAGTCGTTGGTCTCGGCGGCGCAGGCTTCCCTACCTTTGTAAAGCTCAGTGTAAAGGATCTCGAAAAGGTCGAAGCTGTTGTCATCAATGCCGCTGAATGTGAGCCATATATCACATCTGACACCCGTACAATGATGGATAACGGAGACTATGTTTTCAAGGGTATTGACGCTCTCAGAAAATACATGAAGGTCAAGCGCTTCATTATAGGCATTGAAAACAACAAAAAGGACGCTATTGCAAAAATGCAGGAGCTTGCCTCAAAGACAAAGGATGTTGAAGTACACGTTCTGCCCTCGATCTATCCTCAGGGCGGTGAAAAAGTCCTGGTATTCAATACCATGGGACGTGTTATCCCCAAGGGCGCACTTCCGCTTGATGTAGGCGCAGTTGTTATCAATGTTACGACCCTTGCATTTATCGGTCATTATCTTGAGGACGGGATACCGCTCGTTGAAAAATGCATTACAGTTGACGGTTCCGCAATAAAGGAGCCTAAAAATGTCATCGCTCCGATAGGAACATCAATTGCCGATCTTATCGAGGCTGCGGGCGGATATAAGACCGAGCCTAAAAAGATACTTTACGGCGGTCCGATGATGGGCATTGCCGTACCGAGCAATGCAGAGCCTGTTCTTAAAAATACAAATGCAATCATAGCTATGGACGAAAAAGAAGCAATGCCGAAAAAGACAACTGCCTGCATTGGCTGCGGCGCTTGTCTTAACCATTGTCCGTTCAGGCTTGACCCGAGGGCTATCGCAAAGGCTTACCAGCTTGACAGGGGCGAGGATCTTGAAAAGCTGTGCGTTGATCTTTGCATGGAATGTGGCTGCTGCAGCTTTGTATGTCCAGCAAACCGTCCTCTCGTTCAGACAAATAAGCTTGCAAAAATAAAGCTTCGTGCTTATCAGACAAAGAAAAAGGCCGAAGCGGAAAAGGAGGGTAAATAATGGCAAAACTCATTTCCAATGTTTCCCCTCACTTTTCGGGGAAAAGAACCACTCAGAATATAATGCTTGATGTTATAATAGCATTAATGCCTGCCGCAGTTGCTTCCGTTATAATATTCGGACTCAGGGCTTTGGTTGTTGAGGTCGTATGTGTTGCGACCTGCGTTGCATCCGAGTTTTTGTTTGAAAAGCTCTGCAAGCGTGACTGCACAGTATTTGATCTTTCAGCTGTTGTAACAGGTCTGCTGCTTGCCTTCAATCTGCCCGTAAGTATCCCGATATGGCAGGCTGTTATCGGCAGTATTGCCGCTATTATCGTTGTAAAGCAGCTTTTCGGCGGTATCGGTCAGAATTTCGCCAATCCCGCCATTACCGCAAGAATAATCATGCTTGTCGCCTTTGCAGGCTCAATGTCAAACTGGTCAAAGCCCGTTGACTGGAGCAGATCTGTATACGGCGCTGACGCTGTTTCGGGCGCAACTCCGCTTGCAGCTGCTGCAAAGGGTCAGACAGAATTCATGCCCGACTATCTTACGCTGTTTTTAGGTCATCACGGCGGCTGTCTCGGAGAGACTTGTGCTCTTGCAATTATTCTCGGCGGACTGTATCTGCTTGTAAGAGGAATAATCTCATGGCATACCCCTGTTGCATTTATCGCAACTGTTGCGCTTATGTCTCTTATCTGCGGAAAGGACGTACTGTATCAGCTGCTTTCTGGCGGACTTCTCCTCGGCGCATTCTTTATGGCAACGGATTATGCTACAACGCCTTCGACAAAATGGGGCAAAATTGTTTTTGGCATCGGCTGCGGACTTGTGACTATCCTTATACGCTTCTGGGGTAATCTGCCTGAGGGCGTTTCCTACTCTATACTTCTTATGAATATACTCACCCCCTATATTTCAAAGCTTACTCAGCAAAAGCCGCTTACGGGAGGTGTTAAGGTGTGAAAGATATACTCAAGCCAATAATCGTTCTTACCTGCATCTGTCTTGTTGTTACAACGCTTTTAGCTGTGGTCAATTCCGTAACTGCGCCTATTATCAAAGCTGCTGAGGAAAAGGCTGCTGAGCAGGCAAGGTCGGAAGTTCTGAAGGAAGCAAAAAGCTTTGAGCTTATGAAAAACGTAAAGCTCCCCGAAGGAGTCACAGAGGTTTATAAGGGCAGCGATGGAACGGGATTTGTCTTTATGCTTAAAACAAAGGGCTACGGCGGAGATGTAAGTCTCATCTGCGGTATGCGTCCCGATGGTTCTATCGAGGCAATGAAAACCCTTTCACATAGTGAAACAACAGGAATCGGCTCTAAGGTAATGGATAATGAAACAGGTCTTAATCAGAAATTTCCGGGCAAAACTGCACAGGATCAGGATTCCGTTGAAGCTGTTTCGGGCGCAACTATTTCCTCCAAGGCATATAAGGCAGCTGTAAGATCGGCATTTGAAGCCTTTGAAATTGTAAAGGGGGTAAAATGATGAATAAAACTGCACAGAATTTTGTTAAGGGTATCATCAAGGAAAACCCCGTTCTGGTACTGGTACTCGGTACCTGTCCGACGCTTGCTACTTCGACAAGCGTTATTAATGCACTGGGTATGGGCGCTGCGGCAACAGTTGTTCTGCTTTGCTCCAATATCGTTATTTCGGCTTTGAGAAAGGTAATTCCGGATAAGGTAAGAATTCCCTGTTATATTGTTCTTATTGCCGGCTTTGTTACAATGGTACAGATGCTTGTAAAGGCATTTGCTCCCGAGCTTGACAAGGCTCTCGGAATTTATCTCCCGCTTATAGTTGTAAACTGTATTATTTTAGGTCGTGCGGAAATGTTTGCAAACAAGAACAATGTTTTTGATTCCGCAATTGACGCTCTGGGAATGGGAGTAGGCTTTACTCTTGCCCTTTTCTGCATGGCAACGATAAGAGAGGTATTCGGAAACGGTACTTTTGCCGGCATACCGATACCCGTTTTAGCTGATAATCATATTTCAATACTGACAATGGCACCCGGCGGATTCTTTGTTTTCGGACTGCTTATCGCCGCTGTCAACAAATTCGGCAAATATAAACCAAAGAAAAAGAACTTCGGCTGCGAGGGTTGTCCCCAGGCTGACAGCTGCGGCAAAACAAGCTGCGAAAAGGACGGAAAGGAGGCTGCCGTAAATGACTAAGTTTATCGTTATCCTGCTTTCAGCAGTATTTATAAATAACTATGTGCTTTCACGTTTTCTCGGTATCTGCCCCTTCCTCGGCGTATCGAAAAAGCTTGATTCCGCAACGGGAATGAGCCTTGCTGTTATATTTGTAATGCTCATGGCGACAGCTGCAACATATCCGATACAGAAGTTCCTGCTTGATCCCAATGGTCTTGGATATTTACAGACTATCGTATTCATTCTTGTAATAGCTGCCCTTGTACAGCTTGTTGAGATCGTTCTGAAAAGATATGTACCGTCACTTCATAAATCTCTCGGCGTATATCTTCCGCTTATAACAACAAACTGCGCTGTTCTCGGCGTTACCATCCTGAATATTGACGAGGGATATAATTTTGCCGAGGCTATGGTAAATTCACTCGGCAGCGGTCTCGGATTTTTCCTTGCTATGGTAATGTTCTCAGGCGTTCGCTCAACGATAGAGGGCAGCGATATCCCCGAAAGCTTCAAGGGTCTGCCTGTAACGCTTACTGCGGCAGCTATCACATCACTGTCATTTTTAGGTTTCAGCGGTGTGATCGAGAACCTGTTCCCGATGTAATGACGGAGGTGCGATATGTTAACTGATATTTTAACTGCCGTCATTCCTGTTGTGATAATCGGTATTATCTGCGGAGCAGTTCTTGTTATTGCTTCAAAGCTTATGGCGGTAAAGGAAGACGAAAGATTCCCTAAGATAAGAGAATGTCTCCCCGGCGCAAACTGCGGCGCTTGCGGATTTGCAGGCTGCGACGGCTATGCAAAGGCTCTTTGCGAAAAAGAGGGTACGCCGACTAATCTTTGTGTTCCGGGTGCGGACGCTGTTTCAAAGCAGCTCAGCGAGATCATGGGCGTTGAATTTGAGGATGTTATCGAGCAGGTCGCTGTTGTACACTGCGGCGGCGATTGTGAGAAAACCCAGGACAAATACGAATACAAGGGCATACAAAGCTGCAGCGCTGCAAAGCTGCTTTACGGCGGCAAGGGAAGCTGCACATACGGCTGTCTCGGTCTTGGCGACTGTGCAAATGTCTGCCCTCAGAATGCAATATCAATCGTTAACGGTGTTGCAAGAGTTGATCCGAAGGAATGTATAGGCTGCGGACTTTGTACAAAGACCTGTCCTCAGAAGCTTATTTCACTTGTTGCCGATGCTGAAAAGGTCGTTGTTGCCTGCAGCAACAAGGATAAGGGCGCTGTTACCCGTAAGGTTTGCACAAACGGCTGTATCGGCTGCAAAAAGTGCGAAAGAGTATGTCCTCTTTGTGCGATCAAAGTTGTTGACAACTGTGCTGTTATTGATTATGAAAAATGTACGGATTGTCCGGATTTCGGTATCTGCGCTAAGAACTGCACAACGGGCTGCATAATGCTTTCTGATCTGAGCGGTCTGCACAGAATGAAGGAAGAAAAAAAATAATAAATTATAATCGGCTGCTGCAAGATCCATCGTTTTGCAGCGGTCGATTTTTGTTTTATAAAAACCGGTGAATACCTCATGCATTGTGTACAAATAATAATTATATAAAATATAAAATTAAATAAGATAAACTCTTGAATCAGGGCGCAAAAAATGGTATACTTGAATGTGTGCTGTTATGCCCTGTTCATAGAACGGAGGTATGACATGAGTTCCGAAAAAAGAATAAAGGACAAAAATGCGATCAGGTGTGCCGAAAACGACAGAAATCCCTCTCAATCTGATGAAACCAGCAAAGGCAGTGACTGCGGTGATATGCCGCCTGCCGATCACAATTATATTTTTGAATCAGGTTCGATAATTTCCGTAACGGACAATTATACTATTCAATGCCTTACTATTATCGGTCAGATCGAAGGACATTATATCCTTTCCCCGCAGGATAAGACTACAAAGTATGAGCATATTATTCCCCAGCTTGCCGCCGTTGAACAAAGTCAGCAAATTGACGGACTGCTGATAATACTCAATACTGTCGGAGGAGATGTAGAAGCCGGTCTTGCAATTGCCGAGCTTGTTGCGGGCATGACAAAGCCTGTAGTATCACTTGTACTCGGCGGAGGTCATTCCATCGGCGTACCAATAGCTGTAGCAGCGAAAAAGTCTTTTATTGCCAAATCCGCCACAATGACTATTCATCCTGTAAGAATGAACGGTCTTATGCTCGGCGTACCGCAGGCTTTTGAATATTTCCAGCGTATGCAGAGACGAATTACTACCTTTGTCACGGACAATTCCTCGATCGAGCCGGAAAGATACAATGAGCTTGCTATGAATACTGATGAGCTTGTAATGGATATCGGTACAATACTTGACGGTCAGGATGCTGTTGACGAAGGACTTATTGATTCGATCGGAACTTTAAATGACGCCTTATCGGCTCTTCACAGAATGATCGACAAATCAAAGGGAAAAAGAAAAAAACACGAAAAATGAATATGACCGTTTCCCCGGGAATATATTGAAAGGACAGTATATTCCCGTATTAAACGGATCAGGAGGTACATAGGATGGATATTTTAAACGCAATAATCCAGGGAATCGTTCAGGGTCTGACCGAATTTCTGCCTGTTTCAAGCAGCGGACATTTAGCTATTACTCAGCATATCACAGGTATGCAGGAGGATAATCTTTTCTTCTCGGTAATGCTTCATATAGGTACGCTTGCAGCAGTTGTAGCTGTTTATATCAAGCTGATACTAAAGCTTCTCAAAGCCTTCGGTCTTATGGTGAAGGATATATTTACAGGCAAATTCAAATGGAGCAAGATGGATAAGGAAAGAAATATGGTAATGATGGTAATTATCGGACTACTCCCGCTTTTCTTACTGTTCATTCCCATTCCCGGTACTGATATGAAGATCAAGGATCTTGCGGATATGTTCGCAAAAAGCGGTTATTTTGTTATTGTCGGCGTTTCGCTTATGGTCACAAGTATTCTGCTTTTCCTCGGTGATCTTAAAAATAAGCATACAACAAAACTGTATGCCGAAAAAGGTCTTATCAAAGAGGGCGGTTCGGCAGGCCGCAAAAGATATTCCGTCAAGGACGCTCTTACAGTAGGAATAACACAGTGCTGCGCTGCAATATTCCCCGGAGTTTCACGTTCAGGTTCAACACTTGTTGCAAGTGAGCTGAGAGGAATAAACAAGCAGGCTGCTCTTGACTATTCTTTTATTTTAGGAACTCCTGCCATTATCGCAGCTGCTATCCTTGAGGGAAAGGATGTTTTATTCCCGGATGAAGGAACTAAAATAACTATCGACGTACTGCCTGTTGTTGTAGGCATGATCGTTTCTGCGGTAGTCGGTTTCTTTGCGATCAAGCTTTTTAAATGGCTTCTTAAAACCGACAGAATGTATATTTTTATCGTTTACACAGGTATTATCGGTCTTGCAGTATTTATTATCAGCATGATAGAATTATCAAACGGAATTAACATCTTTACCAATCAGCCCCTCGTTTTCTGATTGGACAGCGGGCAGCATTTATGTTGCCCGCTTTATGATACTACATGAAAGGAGTGATCAGATGGCTTCTTCCGGTTCTAAAAAAACAGCGCCTAAGTACAAAGGAAGTGCAAAGAAAAAAAGTCCCCCGCCAAACTCCGCTAAAAAGAAAACCAAAAAACCTTCTCAGGCAGACGCTAAAAAACGTGCCGCCGCCATTGCCGAATGGGAATATCAGCGCAGCAGATTTATTAAAGCAATTATTCTTTTCTTGAGCGCTGTATTTTTACTGTTTGTATTTTTCATGTCCGGTGAAAAGCTCTGGCTATCTATTCATGAGCTTTATCATGGCATATTCGGCGTTCTCGGCTTTATGATTCCTGTGCTTCTGCTTTATCAGTCCTATCAGAATGCAAAGGATGCTCCTTCTCCGGGTTACAATAAAAAAACACTCTTTCTGGCACTGACGACCATAATGCTTTCGACTGCGATATATTGTTTCGGCGCAGATGATGAAAATATGCTTAAATACTCCGAGGAATTACATAAAAGTCTGCTTTATGCAAGCAATAATTCCGGTCCCGGACTCTGCGGCTCTATGCTCGGTATTCTTTTTGTCAAACATATCGGTAAAACAGGCGGAACTTTTTTAGCTATTATACTTTTTATCCTGTTTCTTGCAATGTCATTCTCAGGTATAATTACAAAAATAATAGATTCGTTCAGACATCCTGTTACAGAGATCGGACAGCCGCTTCATAACCAAAATGAAAGACATGAGCCTGTCAGAAAAAAACATCCGCCAAAAATTGCTAAAGAAAGAAAACCGGACAGCGACAGGATCGTCCGACCTGAAATGCCGAAAAATACTCCTGCTAAAAAGAAAAAACAGGATCCGCATTTACGTCATTACAAACGAACGCCTTTTTATGAGCCGGACAGATCAGCTCCGCCTGCTCCTCAGCAGGAGAATGTACCCGTTCCAGATGTTCAGCCCAAACCAAAAAAGAAAAAGCCGAAGTCTGAAACAAAAAATCCTCCCGCTGAAAAGAATGAGCCTGTTACAATTCCGCCTGAGGAAGACTTTACATTCAATGAGCTTGAATATGATCCCGCTGAGCTAAATTATATCCCCGAAGAAAATGATCTTGCAGATCTTCAAAATGAACCTTTCTTTGAACCTGCTCCCAAAAAGGAAAAAAAGAAAAAGAAGGATAAGGATGAAGATGAACAGCGATTCGAGATAGATCCGGACAGTCAGATCATTTCCGGTCATTATATCAGACCGCCATTCAATCTGCTTGACGCCCAGCCCTATGAGGATGAAAAGAATATATCCATTGAGCTTAATCAGAGGGGTACTATGCTTGTTGATACTCTGAAAAGCTTCGGTGTTCAGACATCTATCGTCAATATCAGCAGAGGACCTGCCGTCACAAGATATGAACTTCAGCCCGCTTCAGGCGTTAAGATCAGCAAGATAACAAACCTTTCCGATGATATCGCAATGAATCTTGCCGCAACAGGCGTAAGAATAGAAGCGCCCATACCCGGTAAATCTGCTGTCGGAATTGAAGTTCCGAATAAACATGTATCCATGGTCAAGATGCGTAATCTTCTTGAGTCAAGCGATTTTCAGAATGCAAAAAGCAATCTTACAGTCGCACTTGGCAAGGATATCACGGGAAGAACAGTTATTGCCGACCTTGCAAGAATGCCTCATCTGCTTATTGCAGGTTCTACCGGTTCGGGTAAATCCGTATGCGTAAACTCTATGCTTGTAAGTCTGCTGTACAAATCAAGCCCGGAAGATGTCAAGCTCATGCTTATTGACCCGAAGGTCGTTGAGCTTGGCGTGTATAATGGCATACCGCATCTTCTTGTACCAGTTGTGACCGACCCGAGAAAGGCGGCGGGCGCTCTAAACTGGGCAGTGAATGAAATGCTTCACCGCTACAATGTATTTGCACAGTACAATGTAAGAGATATGCACAGCTATAACCGTCTTGTCGAAAGGCTTAATTCCGAAAATGAAAGCCTTGTTGAAAACGATCAGGCACCCGATGATCCCGACAGAACGTTTGAAGAGGATGAGATGCTTGCACAGGCTCAGTCCGAGGTCGATCCTGAAAAGAACAGCGAGCCAAAAATGCTGCAAAAAATGCCTCAGATAGTAATTGTAATAGATGAGCTTGCCGACCTTATGATGGCAGCGCCAAAAGACGTTGAAGAAGCCATATGCCGTCTTGCACAGATGGCAAGAGCTGCCGGAATGCATCTTGTTATTGCAACACAGCGTCCTTCCGTTGACGTCATTACAGGTCTTATCAAGGCAAATGTTCCGAGCCGTATAGCTTTTGCAGTAAAATCCCAGGTGGATTCAAGGACTATCCTTGATACCGGCGGTGCAGAAAAACTTCTTGGACGAGGCGATATGCTCTTCTCCCCTATCGGCAAAACAAAGCCTGTGCGTGTACAGGGCTGCTTTGTCGAGGATTATGAGATAGAACGTGTACTCAATTTCATAAAGGGCAGCAAGGTCGTAGAATACGATGCAAAGGTTATCGAAGAAATCGAGAAAAATGCTGTTCCTGATAAGGGCAGCAATGATAATGAAGAAGCAAGCGGTGATTTCGATCCGATGATAGAGGATGCTATAAAATGCGTTGTCGAAGCGGGTCAGGCATCTACATCAATGCTGCAGCGCCGTTTCCGTGTCGGCTATGCAAGGGCAGGCAGACTTATTGACGAGATGGAACAAATGGGAATTGTAGGACCTCATGAGGGTTCTAAACCACGTCAGGTTCTTATGACCTACCAGCAGTGGATGGAACGCAACATGAGTTCGGACAGTTAGATCATTGTTTGCAGCACTGAAATAATGCTGCATTACAGTTTATTATTATGTTGTTCCGGGTACAGCAATGTATCATCCTCAACTGTATCCGGTATGACCACGCCTTACTTTTGGCTCAGAGTCAAAGCTCCGGGCTTTTATAAAATATAACGGAGGTAATTAAATTGAAAAAAGAAGGACAGATCAGAGTTGATTCGGAAAATCTTTTTCCGAT